>JAFGHN010000199.1 GCA_016930115.1 Spirochaetales bacterium
CGCCCCCCTAACTCCTTTATTCTATCGGCCAGCGCGCGGGCGTATACCGGTCTTAAGTAGGACGAGTTGTTCCACTCCCCGCAGTGAAGCTTGATTGCCACGGTGTCGTTGCGCTTGATTTTCTTGTCCAGTCCGGCGGCTTCAAACACGGTGAGCATCTTTGAAACCAGGCCGGTTTGTATCGAATGGCTCCGGCCGTCCATATAAAAAACTTGAGACGCCATAACTCCTCCTTTGTGAGAGCACTATCATATCAGTTTTTTTTTCGGTTGTCGCGAGGGGCGGAGTCTTTTGTCGGATAGGATCCGGGAACATCGACAGAATTGATGTTTTGCGTTAGGTATAGTCACTAATGGAATACACGGTTGACACGATGAAGCGGGACGACTGGGAACGGGTGCGCTCAATCTACCTCGAAGGCATCGCGGGCGGCAATTCGACCTTTGAAAACGATGCGCCGGATTGGAATACGTGGCACCGGGACCACCTGAGAGAACCGCGGCTGGTCGCTCGGGCAATGGACACGGTTATAGCATGGGCGGCGCTGACGCCGGTGTCCCGGCGACGGGTGTATGCGGGAGTTGCCGAGCTGAGCCTGTACGTAGCTTCAAAGCACCGGGGCCGGGGTATCGGTTCGGCGCTTCTTGCCGCGTTGATCGATGCGTCGGAAGTATCCGGAATCTGGACCCTGCAGGGGGTTATCTTTCCGGAGAACACCGCGAGCCTTGGGCTGTTCAGGAAACAAGGTTTTCGAGAGGTGGGCAGACGGGAGAGGCTCGGAAAGATGACCCACGGTGAGTACGCCGGGCGGTGGCGGGACGTGGTGCTCCTGGAGCGCAGAAGCAGCCGCGTGGGAATAGAGTGAGAACACACCTATCTCCCCCAACTGCCCGGAAAAGGAGTGATTGGATATGTTCGAGACAAAACGCTTACCCGCCGCGCGGGACGCTGTCGCCCCTGACGGATCGGATGTCCGGATTCTGCTCAGCCTCCGGGCGGGCGGTATGGCCCATTTCGAGCTCCCTGCCAACCGGATATCCGCCGCGGTGACGCACAAGACGGTTGAAGAAATCTGGTTCTTTCTCTCGGGAAAAGGCGAAATGTGGCGGAAGATGGGTGAGGACGAGGAAACCGTGCCGGTTGAGAAGGGAGTATGCCTCACCATCCCTCTCGGCGTCAGTTTTCAGTTCCGTTCCTTCGGTCCAAAACCGCTCGATGCTGTCGGCGTGACGATGCCCCCCTGGCCGGGGAACGGTGAAGCCGTTGTTGTGCCCGGGAAGTGGAAACCCACGCTGCCGTAACTACTGGGTCAATTACCAGGTCGAAGGCCGGACCGTTGCCGTCATTTCGTTGATCATCCGCAGCTATTCGGATACTATTTTCTGACCCGAATTGGGCACTATGAAAAGTACATGATCGACTACACAGGAAAAACAGCCCTTGTCACCGGTGCGGGCCGCCGCCTCGGGAAGCATATAGCTCTCTCCCTTGCCGCACACGGGATGAATATCATCGTGCATTATCGAAGCTCGGGAAACGAGGCGCGGGAAACCGCCCGACTCGCTCAGCAGAAGGGAGTGCGGGCATGGGCGATCAGGGCCGATTTTGCCGATCCGGAGGAACCGGCTAACTTTGCCGAACAGTGCGCCGCGGCGGCGGGAGAGGTCGCCGTGCTGGTGAACTCGGCGTCTATTTTCAGGCATGGGGGTATCCTGGACGCTCCCGGGCGCCAGTTCGTCGAAAACCTGCAAATCAACGCTCTTGCTCCGCTGGAGCTCTGCCGTTGGTTTGCGAAGCAGTGCGCAAACGGTTCGATCATCAATATCCTTGATGCGCGGATGGACGACTATGTCAACGATCACATACCCTACGCGCTGAGCAAACAGGCGCTGAACAGCCTGACTCGGATGCTCAGCCTGGAACTGGCGCCGCGTATAAGGGTAAACGGCGTCGCGCCCGGGCTCATCCTGCCGTCGGAGGTCCAGGGAGAGGCATACTTCGAGAAACACGCCGGAGCCAACCCGCTTCAAACACGGGGTTCCGAGGAAGACATCAGCGAGGCGGTCCTTTACCTTCTGGGGGCGAACTTCGTCACCGGTCAGGTGATTTTCGTCGACGGCGGCCGTCACCTGAGAGGGTATTCCTATGACGGCTGAAAACCGGGAAGATCGGATCATCATCCGGAACCTCGGCCTCGAATGTGTAATCGGGGTGAATCCGGAAGAACGGACGCGTAAGCAGCGGATCATCGCAGACGTCGAACTTTCCACGGATTTATCCATGGCGGGGAAGAGTGACGCGATCGAGGACACCATCAACTATTCCGATCTCGCGCACCGCATCGTGGATCACGCACGGAATTCCACCTGCATGCTGCTCGAGAAACTCGCCGAGGAAATCGCACACATCTGCCTTGAGCATGAGCGGTCACGAAGCGTACGGGTGTTGATCATGAAACCGGAAGCGCTCCGGGGCGACGCTTACCCGGGAATAGAAATCTACAGAAGCAAAAAAGCGATACTGTAAGGAGAATGTAGTGATCCGAATCCTGTTGAAACCTGCATTTTGCGGGCTTCAGGTAACAAAAATGAGCGTTAAACCGCCGTTTTATGCCTTTCGCGCATTGATCTGAGCAACTTCAACAGGATTCGGATCACTAAGCAAGGAGAATTAAAAAACCGATGGACGCAAAGCGTATTCAGGATCTCATCAGGCAGTTACTCATCGAAATCGGAGAAGATCCCCAAAGGGAAGGCTTGAAACGAACACCTGAGCGGGTCGCCCAAACCTGGATCGAATTGACAACAGGTTACCGCGAGGATCCGAAAGACGTTATCAACGGAGCGATTTTCAAGTCCGAAGCGAACAACATGATTATCGCCCGCGATATCGAAGTGTACAGCCTGTGCGAGCACCACCTCCTGCCGTTTTACGGGGTCTGCCATATCGGGTATATAGCGACGGATAAGGTGCTCGGGGTAAGCAAAATCGCCCGTATAGTCGATCACTTTTCAAGAAGGCTCCAGATACAGGAACGTCTCACGGCTCAGGTTGCCAGGGAAATACAGGATTCAGTCAATGCGGAGGGCGTGGGTGTGGTGATGGAATGCAGGCATCTGTGCATGATGATGAGGGGGGTCGAAAAGCAGCAGTCGGTAATGACCACATCGTCCGTGCTGGGGAGCTTTCACAACGTCCAGGCGACTCGTCTCGAGTTTCTGAGCCTCATCGGCCGCATGGTCCGCTGATGGGCGACAGCCGAACGCGCGCCGTTATCTGGCCTTTTTCTCTTCCTCCCAAATTTTCACGTGCTTTTCCAGCAACGCGGGCACCTGGTCCGGGGTCATGTCTCCAAAGACCTTGTCTTCAACCATCACTACCGGCGCAAGACCACAGGTGCCCAGACATCGTGTCGCTTCCAGCGAGAACATGCCGTCCTTTGTCGTCTCACCGAACTGTATTCCCAGCTCTTCCCTGAGGCGGTCGGCAATCCGTTCCGCTCCCTTGACATAGCACGCCGTGCCCAGACAGACGTTGATTACAAACCGGCCCCGCGGCTCGAGCCGGAAGAAATGGTAGAAGGTGGCTACGCCGGTAACCTTGGCGGTGGGTACCCGGAGCAATTGCGCAACCGCGTCCATTTGCTCCCTGCCCAGATATCCAAAGTGACTCTGTACCTTGTGCAAGACGCCTATGAGGTGACTCTCAGAATGCTCGTCGGCGGCACATCTTTCGATGTGGGCGACTATTTCAGGAGTGAGCGCCTCCATGCTCCGGGATCGGACTTCCTCGCGGTTATCAGTCTGAGTTACATTGTTCATCAGCGTATTCCTCTCGGGAGTTTGGCCTCATAGTGTGTGTGCAATAGCTCATGCGCCTTATCACTTCCCGGTTCACCGAGGTATTCGTCATAGAGCTGCCTGATAGCCGGATTATGATTGGAGCTGCGCAGCTTCTTACCTTTGTCGATTTCATACAACGCGGAAGCGCGCTTCGCAAGCAACCGCTTGTCAAAGATACGATAGCCTCTGGGGGGATACGGTTGCCCTCCGCCGCCGATACAGCCGCCGGGACAGGCCATGATCTCGATGATGTGGAACTCTTTCTCCCTGTTCACCACCGCATCGAGCAGCTGTTTGGCATTGGTGAGGCCGTTTGCGACACCCACGCGAAGGGTGATATCGTCGTTTACCTTGAGTTCCCGCTCCCTAAGTCCCTCTACCGCCCTCACTTCCGTGAACTCCAGCTCTTCCGGCGACGAGCCGGTCAACTTTTCGACGGCCATCCTGAGCGCCGCTTCCATAACGCCTCCAGTGGTGCCAAAAATGTCCCCGGCTCCTGAGGACTCCCCCAGCGGCGAGTCAAACTCACCATCCGGCAATCCGGCAAAGTTGATACCGTAGTTCCTTATCATCCAGATGAGCTCCCGGGTGGTGATAACCGCGTCGGTCTGGGGAATACCGTCGGCTGAAATAAACTCCTCCCGGCGCGACTCGTACTTCTTTGCCGTGCACGGCATCACCGCCACCACGAAAATGTCCTTTGGATCAATTCCGCTCTTTTGCGCATACCACGTTTTCAAGAGTGACGACATCATGGACATGGGCGAACGGCAGCTCGAGGCATAGGGTATCAGCTCCGGGTAGAACTTCTCGAGAAAATTCACCCAGCCCGGGGAGCAACTGGTCAACAGAGGCAGGGGTCCCTCCCCCTCAAAACGATGCAGCAGCTCCGTGGCTTCCTCAACAATCGTCAGATCCGCGGCGAAGTTGGTGTCGAACACCCGGTCAAAACCGAGCCGCCTGAGCGCGGTCACGAGCTTACCTGTAGAGGGTGTACCGGGTTCGAGGCCGAAACCTTCGCCAATGGTAGCGCGTATCGCCGGTGCAGTCTGCACAACAACGTGCTTCTTTGGGTCGGCAAGAGCGCGCCATACATCATCGGTAAAGGTGTGTTCGGTTATCGCGGCGGTAGGACAGGCGTTGATGCACTGACCGCATTGGATGCACACCGAATCATCCATGCGAGCGCCATGCGCGGGCGCCACCTCCGTCGTGAAGCCGCGCCCCTGCTGGCTGAGATTGAATACTCCCTGCACCTCGGCACAGGTGCGAACGCAGCGCCCGCACAGGATGCACTTCTCCTGATTCCGGTTCACCGCGATAGAGTCGGTTTCCCTGGGGAAGCGTTTCCGTTCGCCCTCGAAAAGCCGTTCCCGGACACCGGTGGCGTAAGCGATATTCTGCAATTCGCAGTTCCCGTCACGCTCGCAGGTAAGACACTCACGGGGATGATTGTCCAGCAGCAGTTCCACAATGTCACGCCTGGCCTGCTGAATTTCCGGACTGTTTGTCTGTACCTCCATACCTTCCCAGACGTTCACCGAACAGGAAGCCATGTAATATGGAATACCCTTCACCTGCACGATACAGACACGGCACGAGCCTTGCATGCTCAAATCCGGGTGATAGCACAACCGCGGGATGCGGATACCCAGCGTCAACTCCGCCGCATCCATAATCGTGGTGTTTTCCGGTACTTTGACTTCATTCCCGTCTATCATGAGGTTAATCATTTTCATATCGCTCATTGTTTTCACCTTCGTATCACCGCGTCGAATCGGCATACTTCAAAACAGCGGCCGCATTTGATGCATTCGGCCTGATTGATGATATGGGGCTCCTTGCGTTCACCTGATATACAGCTCGCGGGACAGTTGCGTGCGCACATAGTGCAGCCCACGCACTTTTCGGGATCGATTTCATAATAGACAAGAGACTTACACTTGTGGGACGGGCACTTCTTTTCGATGACATGAGCCTCGTATTCATCGCGGAAGCGCCGCAGCGTGCTCAACACCGGATTTGGGGCAGCACGGCCAAGGCCGCACAGAGAGGTTTTCTGCACGAGCAGCGCCAACCGTTCAAGCTTATCGAGATCTTCCGGAACCCCCTTTCCCCGGGTAATGCGTTCCAGGATTTCAAGCATACGTTTGGTGCCTTCCCTGCAGGGCGTGCATTTCCCGCAGGATTCATCCTGGCAGAAAGCCATGTAGAATTTGGCGACGTCAACCATGCAATCGTCCTCGTCGAGGACGATCATACCGCCGCTTCCCATGATGGAACCCAGCTTGCCGAGAGTGTCGAAGTCGATCGGTGTATCCATCAGGTCCGCCGGGATCATGCCGCCGGCGGGGCCTCCTGTCTGTATCGCCTTCAGTTTCTTGTTCCCCGGTATCCCGCCGCCGATATCGAAAATGACCTCCCGCAGCGTCATACCCATGGGCGCTTCAACAAGCCCCGTGTGAGCGACTTTGCCCGCCAGGGCGAACACCTTTGTGCCGCCTGAGTTTTCACTACCCATAGACCGGAACCATTCACTGCCGTATACCAGGATGGCAGCGACGTTGGCGAAGGTTTCCACGTTGTTAATCACCGTCGGCTTACCCCAGAGGCCGCTTTCAGAC
>JAFGHN010000200.1 GCA_016930115.1 Spirochaetales bacterium
ACGGTGTAATCCATCTTCTTTTCTGAACCGATGTTACCGACGGTCACCGTGCCGTAATTAATACCGATACCGATCCTGAACTCGGGTCTGCCTTTCTGCACCTGCCACCTGTTGAAGTCGCTCAGAGTCTCCAGCATCTCGAGCCCCGCATAGACGGATTGCTGGGCGTCGTCCTCCCTTCTTACCGGCGCGCCGAAAAACGCCATAATGGCGTCACCGATGTATTTGTCGACGATGCCGTTCTTTCCCATGATGGTATCCACCATGATGGTAAAGTACTGGTTGAGAGACTCCACCAGCTCATCCGGGCGCATTCTTTCAGAAATCGTTGTAAAACTGCGAATATCCGAAAAAAGCACCGCGAGGATCCGGTCCTCGCCGATGAGCATACGCTCGGGATTGGCGAAAAACTGATCGATCACGTCTTTGGGTACATATTTCTGGAAAATGTTCCTGATCTTCTGCTCTTTTGCCTGCGCCACTACCGCTCGCAGAGCGTAGCTTTTTATGTTGTTGTATGCGTTCTGCAGCTCCCCGACCATAAGATTGAATGTGTGGCCAAGCTTACCGGTTTCATCCCGGTAGAGCACTTCAACTCGCTTTGAAAGGTCGTTGGTGGTAATGATATCGGTCATTGCCGCCACGACATTTCTCAGCGGGCGCGTAAGAATCCCCGTAAAGATGATGAGCATAAACAAAGCGGCCGCGAGCGATATTCCGAGTATTATGACAACCCGATATACGATGTCGTTGACCGCTTTGTAAAAAGTCCGCTTCTCCTCGGTAACAAAAATCGTCCAACGGAACGGCGGGAAAATCACGACGTTTGCGACTCTCGCCGCTCCGCCGACTGCCAATTCCTGCCATCCCCCCATGTCTTCGGCAATCAGTTGTGCGATTCTCCCGCGTTCCCCCTCCCCAAGGTCAAAAGCCCTTGTCTGCATCTCGATGGTGCCGTCGGGTGTCACGGCGAAAATGAGCTCGGTATCGCTCCGCGTCATGTTTACGGAAAAGGATGTAACGGCCGACTTCGCGGCCTCCAGAAAGGATTGATTGTCCTGCAGGTTATTTGACTCGAGGAGCTGCCACTGGTTGTTCGCGTAACTCAAGAGCTGTTCGCTTTTGAACTGAAGAAACTGGGTAGCAACGGTGGTAATTCCGTTGCGCGCCGAAAGACCCGATACAATCGCCGTGAAAACCAAAGGGGTGATGATGAGAGGCAATACTATCATGAAGATTTTTGAACGTATTCCCATGTTACCCACTAGCATATAGCGAGCCCCAAATGGGGTCAATTGTTTTTATTAATGCTCTGGACATTGCCGAAACGACGTCATAACTTTATTTAATGGGGCTGTATGCCGAATAACTAGACACAACGACGCCCCGGAGTGCAAACCGGTTAACGGCTGGAAGAATAAATTGTGAGCGGGCTCTACAACAAGGCGCTTCATTATCTGGATGCTCAACGGCAACTCAGGCTTGTGAGGCCTGAGGAAATGGCCGGGGAAGAACAACTTGACGTTTCCGCGGATGACCGGGAAAAGATACTCTCTCAGATCGACGAGATCGTCGACAAGAACCGGATCGTTGTAAAGCCGGATACCTTCCATTTCCACCCCAAAAAGAAAGGCGGAGTTCTGCCGTTTGTATTCAATTTCGCTGCTCTTCTTGTTATTGCCGCCGGAACGTACCTATTGTTCGACTATTTCGACAAAAGCGAGGAATTAATCGTCACAAGCCAGGCGGGAATCCAATCGGCCGAAGGGAAGCTCCTTGCCGCACTCAAAGAAGAATCGGAACAACGCTTAAGCGAACAAGAGAAGGCCATCACCGCCATTCAGAACAGACTCGAGCAGATGAATAACGAAAGACAGCGGCTTGAAGCGAACGTCGAGGCACAGATACGCCAGCGAGAAGCCGAACTCGAGGCTTCAATGATGCGTGAGCTCGAGGCTGAGCGGGCGAGACTCAAGGGCGAGGGACTGTCGGAAAGCGATATAGAAGAGAGGATCGCGAATTTCGAAGCGGAGCAACAGGCAGCCTTTGAGGAAAGACTCGGCGCGGTTCGAGCAGAGGCCCAGAGGGAAATTGAAAAGCAACGGGAAACCCTGAACCGCCTTACTTCCGAGTACGAGGGGGCGCTGAGCGCGGCACAGGACGAAAAATCCGCGCTCCAGACAGAAATGACAAGACAGGAAGCGGCGCTGCTCGCGGATTTTGAGCAGGAGAAATCCGTCCTCGAAAGCGAAAAACTCGACGCGCTCCAAGAGCTTGCATCAATCAGGTCGCAGCAGGAGCGGGAACAGCTGGTCCTCGATCAGATTCTGTCATTCTACACGGCGGTTCAGACCCGCCTGGTTGCCTCGGATCTCGACGGCGGGTTGGCGAGTCTCAACGAGCTTCAAGCTTACCTCAATCGGTCAGACGTCATATCACTCGCCGGCGTAGGAAAACGGCGGGGGGTGGAACTGTTTCTCATTGGATCGCTGAAAAGCCTGATAGAGGAACAGCGAGAAGCTGCAAACCCCGACACGCAATCACTCATCAAATCGGCGCAGATGCTTGCAGCAGCCACCGATTTGATCGAACAGGGAAACGATCGCTATCTGAACGCTGATTATGCAAGGGCAAAAGATCTCTATATCTCGGCGCTTACGGGGATACCGGCAATTAACACCGGTTACCGGCGGCTCATCGATATGGAGGAAGATATGGCTAACGAGCAGGCGGCACGGATCGCTGCGGTCACCGAACGGGCGGATGCGGCATACTTTGAAGGCAACTACAGCCGGGCGATTTCTCTCTACGGCGAAGCGCTTGATCTCATGTCCCCGGTCAATATCGATACGGATATGCTCGCAAAACGGTTGGCCGGCGCCGGTTTTCAGATAAACCGTGCGGGGGATCTCTCGACGATTCGGGAGTTGCAGGAGCGCGTAGAAAGACAGTCCGCCGAGCTGGAAATGCTCACCGCGCTGCGTGCGGAATTAAACGCGGAATTGGAAGCGCTCGAATCAGAAGTAGCGGCGGGAAAAGTGCAATTGGGGCGGATCCCGGCACTCCAGGGTGAAGTGGCAGATCTTTCGTCCCGCTTGCAGGCAGAGAGCACGCTAACTTCAGAGCAACAGGACAGGATCGCGTTTCTCAATTCAGAGATAGACAGGCTTACGGCCAGGACCGAGGAGAATGCCAGAGAGCTCCTTACGTTGAGAACTTTCAAGAGCGGCGCCGAAAATGATCGCCTGGCGCGGAGTGCACTCATCGAAGAGCTCGGGAGCGTGAAGGACGGCTATTTGAGTAGCGCTGCAACTGGCTCTCAGAACGTCACTCCGCTATCGGTGCTGGAGCTGTTGGAAATGAAACTCGTGTTGAGGCGGGTCGTTTCATCGGAGCCGATAAAGAGCGAATACCCGGATTTTTATGACAGTATCGAACGTTATGTCGAATCTCTCCTGCAGGAGCGGGAAGCCGAAGCCCGGCTGTCGACTCTGACAAGCCTCAACCGGCTTCTTGATACCGTTCTCTCTGAAGGGCAATCGTCAACCGTCGAACCGCAGGTCCCGTTCCAGACCACGGGCGAACGAGACATGTTTCTCGGTTTGATGGACCGTCTGATGAAGCTCCTCAAGTGATTTGCGGGTAACACCCCACTCTTCGCCGGCGTATATTTTCATTAACCAGGACGTCCTGTACACTGGCCTCAATGGCGCTTTTACAGCCCGCAGTAGTGGTATTCATCGGAGTATTTTTCACTTCATTCGCGGCGATCTTTGCCCGGAGCACCGGCGCGCCGGCCGTCGC
>JAFGHN010000201.1 GCA_016930115.1 Spirochaetales bacterium
GTTGAGGACGATAAAACGGTGCAGGCGATGACCCGGAAGACCCTCGAGATGCACGGTTATACCGTGCTTGTCGCCGACGAAGCTTCCGGAGCGATTGAACTGTGCGGCAGGAATGAATATACCATAGATGTCATACTTACAGATGTTATCATGCCTGGTGAAAAGAACGGATTTGAGCTTGCGGATTGGGTCGCCGATAATCTCCCGGACATCAAGGTCATTTATATGTCGGGATACACCGACGGGGCTTCAGCGATTGAGGAGGCGATCCGTCAGAACAACGCTTTTCTGAAAAAGCCTTTTTCGGCAAAGGCGTTGCTTGAGACTTTGCGCGAAGTGTGTGACCGTTAATCACTTGTCTTGACACCCCGGCCGCAAGCGGGAGTAGTATATGAGTCGCCTTTTAAGACAAGGAGACCGTTTTGCAGAAATCTTTAAAAATATTGCTCATACTCGCGGCGGTTGCCGTGGTTGCCGTTGCGGTGGTACTTATCGTTCTGGGCCGGACCGGTGCTGAAGAGAGCCCCGGTTCTTTCGATATCGGTGTTTTTGTACCGGGAGTGGCCGCCGGGAGCCCGTTGTACGAACAACTTGTCAGCGGCGCCGAAAAAGTGGCCTCTGAACGTGAGATGGTTACCGTAAAAGTGATTGAAGGCGGCTTCAACCAGGGTGAATGGGAAGAGAAGATTACTTCAATCGCTGCAACAGGTGAGTATGAAGTCATCTTAAGCTCCAATCCATCGATACCTTTCGTTGCGCTTCCTGTGGCGGAAGCTTTTCCGGATCAAAAGTTCATCATTCTCGACGCTATCATCGAGAGCCATCCCCAGATGTATACCGTTCTCTACAATCAAGTGGAGCAGGCGGCGATGCTTGGTTTTCTCGCCGGGCTGATCACGAAGAGCGATATGCCCGGAGCAACACCCGAGCTCAAGTTGGGCCTTATCGCAGGGCAGGAATACGACGCCATGCTCAAGATGATCCTTCCCGGATTCGAGCGCGGGGCGCGGGAAATTGACCCCGGCATATCGGTAGACTTCCGTGTTCTGGGGAACTGGTACGATGCGAACAAAGCCGCCGATCTTGCGAACAGCATGCTTGACGCCGGTGTGGATGTAATTCTGACCATCTGTGGCGGCGCCAACCAGGGTGCTATCACCGCCGTCAAGGAAAGAGGCCGGTACATTGTCTATATGGACAGTGAAGACTATGATCTGGCACCGGGAACGATCGTTGGATGTTCCGAGCTCAGGCAGGAACGCCTTGTGCGGGAAACGCTCGAGGCGGCGATAGAAGGCGACCTTGATTGGGGCAGCAACAGGATAGTCAACAGCACCGACGACTACGTCGCGTTTGTCGATAACCACGAGCTTTACATCAAGTCTGTGCCGGAAGATATCAGGGACACCATGGATTCCTTTCTCAAGGATATCCGGAGCGGTAGACGTTCTTACGAAGTGCCCAAGTACTGGTAATCCCCATGCCATCTGTGGACATGCGGGAGATCTGCAAGTATTACCCTGAAAGCGGCGTAAAAGCAAACGATTACGTAGACCTTTCGGTCAAGAAGACCGAGATACACGCGATAGTCGGCGAGAACGGGGCCGGCAAGACGACCCTCATGAATATCCTCTACGGTCTTGAAAGGGCTGATTCGGGAAGAATCTGTCTGGACGGAGAGGAGGTGGTCATCAGAAATCCCAGGGACGCCGTGCGTCTGGGAATCGGGATGGTGCATCAGCACTTCAAGCTGATCCGGCCCTTTACTATCGCGGAAAACGTCACTCTTGCGATGGAACAGCGGAAGTACGGGGTGCTGCTCGATCGGCGCGAAGCCTGGAAAGCGACGGAAAAGGTCATCGCCGACTTTGGATTCGATCTCGATCCCGGGGCCAAAATCGCGGATCTTACCGCCGGGCAGATGCAACAGGTGGAGATCGTCAAGATCCTTTACCGCCATGCGGACGTTTTGATTCTCGATGAACCTACCTCCGTGCTCGCGGAGCAGCAGATAAGGACGTTGTTCGACACGCTCAAGAATCTGACGTGTCTGGGCAAAACAATCATCATCATCTCCCATAAGCTTGATGAAGTAATGTCGATTGCAGACCGCGTGACTGTGATGCGTAAAGGAAAAAGCACGGCCGTACGAAACACCGATGAGGTGGATGATAAAGAGCTCTCGAGGCTTATGATCGGCAAAGGCATAACCTATGGCTTCAAACGTGATGCCTCGGTTCCGGGAGAGCCTGTTCTCGCTCTGTACAATGTTTCGGTCGCCGAACGGACCGGGCACCGGCCTCTCCTTGATAACGTCAGCTTCTCCGTGCGCGCCGGCGAGATCGTAGGCCTCACCGGTGTGGCCGGTAACGGCCTCGAAGAGCTTGAAGAAGTGGTGAACGGTCTGCGAAAAGTCGATTCCGGCAGAATCGAGCACCGCGGCCTCGACGTCACCAATGCAAGCTCCTACTTCCTCCGTGAGCAAGGGATGGCCTACGTTCCTTCGGACAGACTCCGCCGCGGCTCGAGTCTTTCCTCATCGGTCCTGGAAAACCTTATCATCACCTCCCGCCGGTCGTTCTTAAACCGCGGTTTTTTCAGACGGAAAGCGATGGAAAAATTCGGCCGCGAGATTCTCAAACATTACTCGATCGACACAGATCTTTATGTTCCCATGGGAACGCTCTCCGGCGGCAGCATACAAAAAATCATTCTTTCACGGGAGCTTTCCGCTCAGTCGGATTTCATCATGTTTTCCGATCCCACCTGGGGTCTTGACGTGGCTTCCGCCGAATATATCTATAGCAGGATCCTTGAATGCAGGCGCTCCCGGGCGGCTATCCTGCTCATTTCAAACGATCTTGACGAGGTTCTCGGTCTGTCCGACAGGCTTATGGTCATGCACCGCGGGAAAGTGGTCGGTGTCTTTGAGAACGACGGTACGCTTTCAAAAGAGACCATCGGCGAGTACATACTCGGTTTAAGAAACGATTTCAAGGGAGATGCCGGCAATGACGGGCAAGCGACAATGGGGCGAGGTGATGGCAACGGCGGCGGGATTGACGATAACGTTGTCGGTGGCGGTTCTTCTCGCGATTGTTCTGATCTTTCTCCTGAGTGACGATCCGGGAAGAACGATCTATTATTTCTTCGCCGGCCCATTCATCAACCGATACTATCTGGGAAACTTGCTCAATTCCGCCATACCTCTCGTTTTCGCCGGCCTTGGCATCGCCGTGGCGTTCAGCTCTTCGGCGTTCAATCTGGGCGGGGAAGGGCAGGTGTACGCCGGCGCCCTCGTCACCGCCGCGGTGTGCCTGGCGCTGCCCGACACAAACGGATTCATCGGAGGCATTGCCGCCGTACTTGCCGGCGTGATTACCGGAGCTGTGCTCGCGGGAATCTCGGGTTACTTCAAAATGAAATGGAACACGGACCTCCTGATCTCGTCTTTTCTTATTTCCGCAGCGGTGGTGCTCATCGTCAATTTCCTCATTACCGGTCCGCTTGACGACCCTGCGAGCAGTCTTCTTGCTACGCCAAAAATAGCAGAGCAGTATCGCCTTTTACGGATTTTCAAGCCGTCGAAGCTCAATATCAGCATCGTGTTTTCCATTGTTGCAGCCATCGCCGTATATACGTTTATGTATCACACCCACCGCGGGTATGAGATGAGAATATGCGGTCTCAATCCGGATTTTGCCAGATACGGCGGCGTGAACGTGAACACCTATCTCGTGTTGCCGATGATCTTGAGCGGCGCCTTGCACGGTTTGGGCGGCGGGCTTGCGGTGACCGGCACCCACTATATGGCATTGAAGGAATTCACGTTTGGTGTCGGCTGGAACGGCATCGCCGTCGCGCTTATTGCCAAGAACCATCCTCTCGGCGTCATTCCGGCCGCGCTTTTCTTTGCTTATCTCGATGCCGGCGCCAAGGCCGCAATGTTGCACTCGGACGTCACCTTTGAAATCGCGGCGATCATCCAGTCCGTCATTTTCTATCTGGTGACTGCTCAAGCGATCTTCAGTTTTGTAAAATACAGGCAAAGGGTGAGCTGAGTGAACGTGATTCACAACGCCGTCGCAATCATGGCGCCGTTTCTTCTCGCTGCCATCGGTGGTCTTTTTACCGAGCTCACCGGGATGCTGAATATCGCGCTGGAGGGACTGATGCTCATCGGGGCGTTTGCGAGCGTTGTTTTCGCCTCGGCAACCGGTAGCCTTTTTCTGGGTGTTGCGCTGGGGATCATCTCGTCAGTTCTCGTTGCGTACCTCTTTGCGTTTGTAAGCTTAAGGCTCAAGGCGAACATCTTTATAAGCGGTCTCGCGACAAATCTGCTGGCGTCAGGTCTTACCGTGGTCCTGGCGTTCAAGCTGTTCGGCAGCAAGGGAGTCATTCATTTCCCGGGCGCGCCGGTGCTTCCTCTCGTGAGTGTGCCTGCGCTCGAGCGGATCCCGATTTTGGGCGATCTGTTCTTCGGGCACAATATCCTGGTGTATCTGGGCTGGATCTGTCTGGTGCTTGCCGCAGTTGTGATCTACAAGACACCCTTCGGTCTGCGAATCCGCGCAACCGGCCACGACAGCTCAACCGTTGAATCGCTGGGGTTGAACCCGCAGAGCTATCAGTTGAAAGCGATTCTCGTTTCCGGGTTCACCTGCGGTGCGGCGGGATCGATGCTGACACTCAATCTGCAGGCTTTTGTGCCGAACATTACGGCAGGGCGGGGCTGGATAGCTCTTGTCGTTATCTACCTGGGAAACAAAACACCGTTGGGGATACTGATCGCTTCGTTCGTCTTTGGATTTGCCATAAGCATTTCAAATTACGCTCAAGGATTCATGGAAATTCCCGCCGATTTCATTCTTGCCTTCCCTTACATTATCACGGTTGTGGCGATGATAGGTTACTCGGCGGTGCGTCACTACCGGTCCCAAAAGCTTGCGATGAGGAGAGACCGATGAAAACGGCTGTGCTGACCGATGCCGGCAAGATAGAAGTGAGGGAGGTCGAAGTCCCCGCTTTGAAACCCACAGAAGTGCTTGTGAAAGTGAAGAACTGCGGGATCTGTACGCTGGAACAACGTCTTTACTCGGGCGAAGTGAAAATCCGGTATCCGATAGTCCCCGGCCACGAGGTGTCCGGAGAGATCATAAAGGTCGGCAACGAGGTGATTTCAAAGCTCAAGACGGGCACACCGGTGGCCGTCGATCTGGTTATGCGGTGCGGCGAGTGCTACTACTGCAGGAACGGTCAGTCGAATATGTGCGAGAACAGGTTCAGCGATGAGTTGCACGTGCTTGGCGGTTTTAGCGAATACATCGCCGTCCGGGCTTCGCAGGTGTATCCCTTTTCCGGCGATATCTCCTTCAGGGAGGCGTCGTTTACGGAGCCCGTCGCCTGTTGTGTCAGATCGCTCAAGCGGATAAACGTTTCGTTGGCGGAGGACCTTCTGGTCATCGGCGCGGGTACAATGGGGCTTCTGCATCTGCAGGTTGCCCGCGTCATGGGCGCGAGGGTCATCGTTTCAGACCCTGACGCAAAACGGCTGGAGAAGGCCCTCGAGCTTGGCGCCGTGGCAGCCATCAATCCTGAAAAACAAGATGTCGCCCGGGAGGTGGCCAGGCTCACCGACGGTAAGGGGGCGAATGCCGCGGTGGTTACCAGCGCCGCAACCACGGCCTTGAGCGGCGTCTTTGAATCCTTGTGCAAGACCGGCAGGATCAGTATCTATACTTCTTACTGCGATGACAGGCAGCTATCAATCGATGCGAATAACCTCCACCGAAATGAGATCATGGTTATCGGGACCGAAGGGCGAACCGAGCAGGATTTTCAACAGGCGCTCAGGCTTCTCTCCTTCGGTTTCATTGACGTGAAGCCGCTCATCAGTAGAATTATCACCTACGACGAGATTGAAGAGGGGATCAGGGACGCTATGTCCGGGGACACCTACAGGGTCATACTCGAGCACGGGGAGTGACAGTGATACTCGTATTCGATTTTGGCACGACAACGATCAAGGCGGCGCTCTTCAACGCGGAAGGAGCCCTTGTATCTTCGAAATCTTTCCCGATACGGATGCAATCGGCCGAGGATCCGACCGCTCACGAGGTTGATCCCGCGGAATGGCTGCGTGCGATGGGCTCGCTTTGCACGGCGTTGCTTCCGCAAGGCGCATCGGATGTCCGAGCGATCGTCGTGAGCGGCAACGGGCCGACACTGGTGGCGGCGGGTTCCGGCGGGCGCCCGCTTCGTCCGGCGATCACCTGGCTCGACCGGAGAGGACTGGCGGAGGCGCAATTTGTCAGGGACAGATGCGGTGTCTTTGTCGATTCGTCGTTTTACCTTCCCAAGATCCTTTGGCTGAAAAACCACGAGCCGGAGGCTTACGAAAAAGCCGCCCATTTCCTATCATGCTCGGACTACATCATCTACCACCTCACGGGAGAGGCTGTGATGGTGTTCCCGGGCGAAGGGTTGGA
>JAFGHN010000202.1 GCA_016930115.1 Spirochaetales bacterium
ACCCGGGCGAGAAGGTCGCCCGCAAGAGACGAAATCGTGTCCGCCACCTGTTTGAGAGCTTGAGGCCGGTAGACCTTTGGTCTGTAGGCAAGATTACCCTTGGCGTATTCCCGCACCGCGTTTTGTATGATGTGCAGAGCGTCGTTGGTCCTACGGATGAACATGAAACCGAGCGCTGAGAGGAGAACGAGGATGACCGACCCGGCCAAGGTAATTTGAACATACGCTCCTCGAAGCTTCTCATTCAGAGAGCTGAACGCCGTTGCCGTACGTAATACAATCGTATTTCCATTGTATTCGAAAGAAGGCAGCGCAAGATAGACCATGTTACGCCCAAGAGTATCACTGTATCTGATCTCACTCCCGATTTTCCCCAGAAAGGCTTCCAGAACTTCCGGCCTGGTCCCGTGGTTACCCATTTCCGCGGGAGGCGCCAGGGAATCTCCGAGCACAACGCCTCTCGCGTCTATAATCGTTACCCTCGTGTATTCAGTGCCAGAGGCTTTGCAGAATGCGTCGATGTCCACTTGCGTATCCCGAAGGAGGAGGCTTCTGAGCATTTCGGCGGTGTTTTCAAGACCGGTGGTGATACGGTCGTAAAACAGCGAGCGGACGACAAAGCCGCCGTACACCCCGGTACTCACGATCGCCGCAACCAGGAGAGCAATAAAAAGAGGGAAATACTTGTACAAGGGCTTCATGTTGACTCGACCATCATCTTATAACCGACGCCCCTGACGGTCACGATATTCTTGCCGTAGTCGCCAAGTTTTCTTCTTATTCCCAGAATCTGCACATCAACCGAACGTTCGGTTACCGGATAATCTTCTCCCTTCACCGCGGTGATAATCTGGCTTCTCGAGAAGACCCAACCGGGGTTCGATGCCAGGAATGAAAGAATGAGAAACTCCGTCGCCGAAAGTTCCACCGCTTCCCCGTCACAGAAGACCTCATGTCTTCCCCGGTCTATTTCTATCCCGTGGATACTAATCCTGTCATTCTCCGACCGCGGTTTTTCATGATGTGCTCTACGGAGGACGGTGCGCACGCGGGCCACCACGACTTTCGGGCTGAAGGGTTTCGTGATGTAGTCATCGGCTCCCGCTTCCAAGCCGGTAACAATGTCTACGTCCTCGGTTCTGGCCGTAAGCATGATGACCGGTACATTTTTCAGTTTCTCATTTCCCTTCATTTCTCTGCAAATTTCGAAGCCGCCTATGCCCGGTAACATCAAGTCCAGGATAACAAGGTCAGGCCGTTCTTTGAACAGTGAGGGCAGCGCCTCTTCGCCGGTCGTTACGCCCCGCGTTCGATACCCCGCCTTGCGGAGATTGTAAGATATGAGATTAAGAATATCCGGTTCATCTTCAACGATGAATATCGTCTCGCCTGCCACTTCCCGGCACCCCTTGACCTACTTCAAGTTCAATTCTCTGTGCTTCCCCGTAACGTTATAGCATATCCATTCGCAGATATTCGTTACCTGGTCCCCTAGACGTTCGACAAAGCGGCTGATAAACAGAAACGCAGTAGCCTGGGGAATATTGGCCGGATCCTGCATCATGTAAGTAAGACATTCACGCATGACCTGGTCATGAAGATTATCAATCTCATTGTCCATGGCCGCCACTTCGATTGCTTTTTCCTGATCGTTATTCATAAAAGCCGTTAGCACCTCATGAAGCATCTGTACCGCGCGTTCAGCCATTCGCGGTATGTCTATAAGTTTCTTCATGTAAGTTTCGTTGGCAAGCCTCAGCGCGTTCTTTGCGATATGCACCGCATGGTCTCCCATCCGCTCGAGCTGTGAAATGATTTTGAGGATGGCAACCAGACCTCGCAGGTCACCAGCCACCGGTTGCTCGGTGGCGATGAGAATGATGCACTTGTCATGAATACTCAATTCCATATTGTTTATCGCGGAGTCCCCGTCGATAACCTTCTTCGCAAGATCGGTGTCTCGATTCTTCAGGGCTTGAATACTCTTTCGGATAGCTTCTTCAACCAGCGTACCCATCTTAAGCACTTCCTGATTAATTTCGCTTAGGTCTTCAAGGAATTTATGCCGTATTTCCATCTTCTTCATGCAAGTCCTCTTCTTCGTTTTCTAATTCTTACGCAAAATTTCACAGAAAGAAATCCAAAATATCATTATATGTCATACAGCCGTTAAAAATTCCTTACAAATCATTGAAATCAGCAATTTCCCCACTTCTCATCGCACGTCTTCTAGACGTGCAAAGCGCCGGCGAGCTGCCGAGGTTGAACTAATAACGGCGGCGCTTGACTGAAAAACCGGCTCTCGCGAGAGAGCCGGCACGACGGCAACTATCTCATGCTGTTCGCTTCAATCGTGACAATTCAACGCGACTGCCAGGCGGCCATGTATGCGTCAAGGTCTTCACTGGCAACTCCCTTTAGAGTCATTCCGTAAGGACCGGCAAGCGGACGTGCAACCTGCTTCGCAGGCTCACCCTCTTTGAGGAACTTTGCAAGCTCATCGCTTCCCGCGCGGAAAACCCACAATCTGCCGTCCTCAATGATAGTAACCCAATCCGGGAGTGTGGTGATGTATTCGTCGATCGTCTCAGACTCCGTCGACTTGAGCGTGACGCCATTCACCCCGGCTGCCGGTCGGATGACCTGTTTTGCCGGCTCTCCGTCAGCAAGGAACTTCGCCAGATCTGCAGAACCTTCCCGAAAGACCCACAGACGACCGTCCTCCGCAATCAGAACGAAACCTTCTTTTTCATGCGGTGCCATGTCAAAGACCGGCTCGTTCTCGGCTGCCCCGGTCTCATTCAATCCCACCCCTTCTACGGCGGCATCGCTTGATGAATCGGTGGTGGCACAGCCTGCCAGCACGATCCCTACTGCGAGCCCCATAATCGAAAGCCACTTGTACGACATCTCATTACTCCTTGTCGTTGCGTTTTTCGGCGTATCGCCATATGTAGAGCTCCATCGCACACAGCGAACAGCTGTAAACGATGGGCTTGAAACCCTATCCAAATCGCCCGCTGATATAGTCTTCCGTCTCTTTTAGAAGCGGTTTGACGAAAACCTCTGCCGTCGGCGAGTATTCAACAAGATGTCCAAGATACATAAACGCCGTGAAGTCGCTCACCCGAGACGCCTGTTGCATATTGTGTGTAACAATGAGAATCGAATAACTCCCCCGCAGCTCGTGAATCAGATCCTCAATCTTGCTTGTGGCAATCGGATCGAGCGCGCTCGCCGGCTCATCCATCAGCAATACTTCAGGTTCGGCGGCTATCGCCCGTGCGATGCAGAGCCGCTGTTGCTGTCCGCCTGAGAGCCCGAGCGCGCTTTCGCTGAGCCTGTCCTTCACCTCATCCCAGAGCGCCGCTCCGCGCAGCGACCGCTCGCACACTTCATCGAGTATCGATCGGTTTTTCTCGCCGTCGATTCGCAGTGGATACACCACATTCTCGTATACACTCATTGGAAACGGATTCGGTTTCTGGGCAACCATTCCCATTCGCTTGCGAAGCTCGATCACATCCACACCGGCACTGTAGATGGAGTCACCGTTCAGCCGCATGTCTCCTTCAATGCTAACGCTGTCTACCAGGTCGTTCAGCCGGTTTACCGATCGAAGCAGGGTCGATTTCCCGCAACCGGACGGCCCGATGAGGGCCGTCACTTTGCCCAGGCCGACACTCATCGATATATCATGGAGCGCCTTGGCTTCGCCGTACCATAAATTGAAGTTGTCAATTTCGAGTACAAACTCCTGCCTTGCAACGTCCGGATGAATCGCCGCCTCGAAGCCTTCACCCATACCGATCCGGCCCAGAGCGCCGCTCGATGTCACGTTTTCCTTGTTATTTTCAACAATATCAGCCATCTCGTCTCCTGCTCCTCAAAACTGGCTCGACACGAAACGGCGATTGAGGCGATTACGCAGCCTGATCGCCACCAGATTGAGCACTACGATAATTCCGATCAGAAGGATCGTCGTGGTGAAAACCATCGGTTTCGCCGCTTCGCTGTTCTGGCTCTGAAAACCGACGTCGTAAATATGAAATCCCAGGTGCATGAAACTCCGTTCGAGGTGTATGAAGGGAAAATAACGATCGATTGGTAGCTCGGGAGCAAGCTTTACCGCTCCCACCAGCATCAGGGGCGCCACCTCACCTGCGCCACGCGCCATGGCAAGGATCATACCTGTCATGATCCCAGGCAGAGCCTTCGGAAGAACGATTCGCTTGATCGTCTGCCACTTGCTCGCACCGCAGGAATATGACCCCTCACGCATCGAGCTCGGCACCGCGGAAAGCGCTTCTTCGGTAGCAACAATTACCACCGGTAACGTCAGCAAAGCCAGCGTTAGCGATGCCCAGAGGATCCCGCCGGTTCCATAGGTCGGGCTGGGAAGTTTGGCGGCGAAAAAAGCCTGGTCAATCGCGCCGCCTAGGAAGTAGCTGAAAAACCCCAGCCCAAAAACACCAAAGACGATGCTCGGCACACCGGCAAGGTTATTGATAGCAATACGCACAGTACTGACAAGGGGGCCCGCTTTTGCGTATTCTCTCAGGTAGAGAGCGGCGATAACCCCAAAAGGGACAACGAGCACCGACATGATCAATGTCATGACGATGGTCCCGAAAATCGCCGGAAACACGCCGCCCTCGCTATTCGCTTCCCGCGGATTCGCCGTAAAAAACTCAAACCACCGGCTTACGTACACACCGATCTTCCGAAAGAACGAGAGCCGGTTCGCCGGATATCCGCGGACGACTTCCGCAAGCGGTACCAAGACCTCGCGTCCGTCGGAGATACGCATAAGAATCTGATAGCGGGCGTTCTCAGCGTTGACCGCGTCGATCTCAGTTCGAACGCGGCTGTACTCGAGTTGTGCTTCAGCGTCGATGGTTGCGGCGTATTCCCGTTCCTCTTGCAACGATTCGAGAGCGCGGCGGTACTCCTCGGACCCGGCACCATACTGCTGTTCGGCCTTCTCGACACGAAGTTCCTGAGTACGGACGTCAAGACGCGCCTTCTCAATCAGGTGGTTGACATGGCCGATATCACGTGACTCGAGCCGGTATCTCCGGTCGCGGCTTTGAGAAACTGCGCGGTGGTACTGCTTGAACTGCGCCCACGCACCGGCCGGATCGTTCGCGATTTGGTCTCCATCGAGGAAAAAGGCAACCGGCTCGCCGTAGAACCGGCCCCAGGTTAGGCGCTCAAAAATCACCGCCCACTCGGGACGGGTCTTATCTGCGATCTCAAAATCAGATACCCAGTTGAAGTGCTCGTTTGTCAAGTCATAATTGCCTGTCCGGACCAACTCGCGGTGTGAAACTCCACCCTGTGAGTCGAGGAGCCGGCCCGCGCGCTCAAGCGCTTCCACCGGGAGACGCGCCACGACGTCCTCTGCAGGTTCATAAGATTCCCGGCGCGTTACTTCACCCATATGCGTGGCGCCCCCTACCAACTCAAAGCGAACAATCGGTACCGGCCAGAACGTAGAGACGCCGCTGACAAAGACGAGAAGCAGCAGACCGATGACCATGGCAAGTGCAATCCCCAGCATGCCTGCCGTGAGCCAGACCATGGGATGCCCCTGGGCAGGCAGAGAAGCACCGCTGGCAGTCCTTCTAGGTGTCCGGCTGCTTTTGCTTGCCGCAGGTATGGTGACACGATCCACCGAAGCCATGCTCATAGCTGGTAAGCTCTCCTTCTGAACCGCTGACGGACCGCTTCCGCCACCGTATTGACCACAAAGGTCATGACAAAAAGGGTGAGCGCTGCGAGAAACAATACGCGATAGTGTGTGCTATTCGCCGCAGCCTCCGGAAGCTCCACCGCGATATTCGCCGCGAGAGTACGAAAGCCGTTGAAGATATTCATCTCCATAATCGGTGTATTCCCCGCGGCCATCAGGACTATCATAGTCTCACCGACCGCCCGGCCAAGACCGATCATTACCGCTGAGAATAGCCCGCTCATAGCCGTTGGAATAATCACACGCATTGTTGTCTGCCACTGAGTCGCTCCGGAGGCGAGCGATGCGGACCTCAGGTGATCGGGAACGCTGCGGAGCGCGTCGTCCGAAATTGTGAAGATGATCGGTATGATCGCAAACCCCATGATGAATCCGACAATGAGAGAGTTTCTCTGGACATAAGTGCCGAGCACCGGTCCGATTCCGGGGAACTGGGCTCTGGAATCGATACCGATGAGCGTCAGAAATCCCCCCACCGAAACCGCGAGCAAGATGGTGCCAAGCAGCCCAATGCCGAACCGCCCAAGCTCCATTCGCGACACAAACCGGTCATCATGCTTGCGGTAGATGTCACGCAGGCGCGGATTGACTTTTCTAGCCATCACGAAGGCAACCACCGCTGCGCTCCCAGGGATAAGGAGAAGCACCCAGCCTCCGAGACCCGAGCCTGTTTGCCCATCCAGCCAGGCGACCATATTTCCAGCAAAAACAATTCGTTCGAAGAGCCCCCCGCCGGCAATCGCAAGGAGCAAGCCGATCGGAATCGCAACAAGAAGCACGAGCAGGAATCGGTGCCGGGCCATAATCACGCGCAATTTTCCGGGAAGCAATTGGTAGAGATATCCGCCTAAAAGCATAACTAATGGAACAAGTATGAAGGACAAGAGCACCGTCGGAACCACTCGAGAAACGAACGGCGCGATGACGAGTGCTGCTAGAAAACCGAGCACAACGCTCGGAAGGCTCGCCATCATTTCTATGAGCGGCTTCATTTTCGCACGAAGCCTCGAGTGGAGAAACTCACTCGTGTAAACGGCCGCGAGGATAGCTATCGGCACACCGAAAAGCATGGAAAAGAATGTCGCCTTCAAGGTTCCAAAGATGAGCGGTATCAGACCGTATTTAGGCTCAAAGGCATCGGTTCCACTTGACGATTGCCAGATATGATCCGGTGCGGCGTTACCTTCGTACCAGATGCGCCCAAACAGAGCTCGCACAGTCGCCTCCGGATGCGGAGCGTTGTGAGACACAACGCTCATACCGTTTGCCGAGACTGCGAGAAGCGCGTCGTCACGCGGAGAGATTGCAATCCCTGAAACCGGACTGCTCTGGAACATCTCAATCTGTGCGAGACCGGCGTTGTTGGTCACATAGAACGTACGAGCCGTGCCATCGGCATAGCCGACGGCGATGAGGCGTTTCCGTGAAGAACTCGCCACGGCGGTGACCGGAGCAGAGCCGCTAAATCGCGCGGCATTTACAAGGATCAATTGGTCCCTCGCCGTCGCTGCGTCGTTGCGGACGGTGAACCAGGTGCTGGTCGTTCCTTCAGAATCCCCCAAAAGAATGGTTCCTCTACCAAGGAGGAAGTTAGCCACGGTGACGCGCCGGCCGGTCTCACTCTGTGCGAAGAACGAGCCTGTTTCGAGAATCCCGATATTCTGAAGATCCCTGGTGTCCAAGCGAGCATACTCACCGTCTGCCCAGACAAGGTAAGTGGTATCGGCGAATGCGTTTATGAGAAGCGAAATGGGAGGATTCTCCCGATCATACTCAGGGATGGTAAACGACCCACCGCTGGTAGTTACCGTCACCCTGCCGGTTAGAATGTTCCGCCTGAGGCTTACCGAAGCAATCGAAAGTATTCCATCTGCGTTGACCGTTGCCACCACAGGACCGGAGGTTTTTACGGTCTTGTCAATTAGAATGACCGGAGATTCCGTCGTGCCGGCGATCGGCGGGTCGAGCTCGATTGTAAGGACCTGCTGCCGCAGCTGCCCGACTGGCGTACGTTCAACCGCGTTTCCAGCAAGAACGCCGATCTCACCAATCTCCAGGTCATGGAGATTACCGGGCACATCCTCGTTTTCATAGAAACGGGTGTCGAAATAGACCCGGCCGAGGATGGTCGAACCGTCTGCAAAGCCTGCAGCGAGCCAGCCGTCCTGCTGAGTGAACGAAAGCGCGGTAGGTTTGGTGTCAAACAGGGTGAGATCACCGAGAACTTCTCCGGTGTCGAGCCTGAAATGACGAAGCGTACGCCCACCGTCCTGCGCTTTGAAGCCGGCAATGAGGAACTCGTCCACCGCTAGAAAAGCGGCATCCGAGCGCTGGGCGGCCGACAGTTCCTGGTGATTGGCCACAGTCTCTGTTCTCGTGCCTCTTGCGAGCGGAATTGCCACCGAACCGAGAAAAACGAAGACGAGAAAGACCGCGGCAATAACGCCGATTCCGGCCACGGAAATAATCGACTTTGATGCGATTTCCGAAATACGCACACCCGGCCGGGTTTTCTTTGCTCGCTGATAGCCAGTAAATGGTCCGGACACTTTCACCGTCTCCCTTCGACGTACAACCTACCCCTGCGAAGAGCTTCGCAGGGGTAAGAGATATAAGTTAGCGAATACCGAGGTCTGCAAAGACTTCCTTTGCGATCACATTGGTTATCGGGTAGTAACCGTCTTTGAGAACATCTTCCTGACCCTGGCGGCTGAATATATACCGAATGAACTCACGGCGTAACGGGTCGAGCTGAGCTCCCGGACGCGCGTTTACGTAGACATAGAGAAAACGTGCGAGCGGATACTCGCCCGTGTATGCATGGTCTGCGGTTGCCGGCACCGGAGTGCTGTTCGGAGTGGAGGCAAGCGGTACCGCACGCACGTCGGCTGTCATGTAACCGATGCCGCTGTAGCCGATGGCATACCTGTCGGTGGCGACACCCTGCACTACCGAGGAACTGCCGGGCTGCTCCTTTACCGACGGTTTATAGTCACCGTTGAATAGAGCATTCTCCTTGAAGTAGCCGTAAGTTCCTGAAGCGGAGTTACGACCGTAGATGCTGATCGGCTGGTTAGCCCATTCACCGGTAAGACCAAGGTCGCCCCAGGTGCGGATGTCGCTCGGATATCCGCCGCGCCGATTGGTCGAAAAAATGGCGTCTACCTGTTGGAGCGTGAGCCCGGTTTTGGCAATGGGGTTGTCTTTGTGTACGTAGACGGCAAGCATGTCGATTCCCGTGCGAAGTGCGTATGGTTCATACCCGTAGCGAGTCTGGAATTGATCGATCTCGCCGGAGGCCTTCATCTGCCGGCTCATGGGGCCGAACTGTGATGTGCCCGCAATAAGCGCCGGTGGAGCCGTGCTTGAACCTTTACCTTCAATCTCTATCCTTACGTTCGGATACATTCGAAGGAACCCTTCCGCCCACAGCGTCATCGTGTTGTTCATCGTGTCCGAACCAACGCTCTTTAAGCTTCCGGATACACCGGAAACCGGGTTGTAGACGAGAAGCGCCGGATCAACTTGTACCTGGGCGAATACCGCGACAGGTACGAGAAACGCGAGAAGAACAATACCAAGAATGATTCGTCCTTTCATGTAAATCTCCTTGAACTGAGTTGGCCGCGGGAAATCTGATCGTTCCGCAGCAGGTGCAGGTTCGGGATGTTGTGTTAGAATCGAGTTAGCCTGGCGTGTGAAATGTGTTAAAAAACCGGCATAACCTTTCGCCGGTTAGCGAATAATCTTCCCCTGTTGCCGTGGCAATGATCCGGCAGTGTGAAAATGCCTAGCGCGGCTCAGAAACTCCGTCGGCGAAATATCGGCTAACAGGCTCCAGTCGAGTCAATGGAAGGGTGCTCTTTGTCGGTCTGAATAAACTCAGTCCTTTAGCAGTGAGTCTATCTTTACCTTTCCAGTCAACTTATATAGTATAAGCTGAAAGCTTATGCCTGGTATCGGCAAATCAGACAATCCCGCTACATTCAGTTCCATTTACCGGTTTTTTCGATCGGTCAAAGTGGCCGTCGCCTTATTGCTCATCATCACCTCGCAGTCTATCTTCGCTACGCTCATTCCCCAGGGGAAAGATGCTGCCTATTATCAGACGGCCTACGGCACTGCCGTTGCCTGGCTTATCACCGAATTGCATTTCGACAGGTTCTTCCGGTCTTTTCTCTTTCTGATGCCTTCCACCCTTTTTCTTGTTAGCCTTGCCGTCTGCGCCGTCGACCGTTTTGCCGGAAGGATCCGCAGGAAGATGAAGAATCGCTTCGGGCCGGATATTCTGCACCTGGGCCTGCTCATCCTTGTTGTGGGAGGCGTCGTAACCTTCTCGGTCAGAAAGGAAGGTTTCGTGACGCTTTCACAGGGGGACACCGTCTCAATTCCAGGAGGCTACAGCGTGTCGCTCTTGTCCTTTGAGTTTCTCACGTATGAGAACGGGATGCCGAAGGACTGGGTATCGACGGTGAGCGTTTCCAAAGACGGCAGGATCGAGATCGAAGAGTTTCAGATAGAAGTCAACAGGCCATTGAAAATCGGCAATGTAAAGCTCTACCAGTCCTCCTATTTCATTGAAAGTACTCTCTCAATCCGCGACGCCGGGGGAACTCTCTACGAGATCGAAGCCGATTCGGTAATCCCGGCCGACGACGGCGCGTTCATATTCAGAGGAATCGAATCAACTTCCGAAAAGACCGCCGTCGCCGTACTGGACACGTGGCTGGATCATAAAATAACCGGCACGGTCCGGTTGGCACCCGGCGAAGCGCTGGCCGGCTACACCATAGCCGGAATGGATCAAGGTTTCGCCACGGGTATACAGGCGGTTATCGATCCCGGGTACAAGATCGTTTTTGTCGCGTTGTTCGTCGTGCTCATAGGATTGTCCCTGACCTATATTCAGAAAATTGGAGACAACCGGTAATGGCAGCAACTGTCGCCTTTATTCTCATCTGCATCTCCGCGGTAAGCGAGGTAGTATTCCTCTTGCGAAAGACCAAATCCGCCGACCCTTTTTCCCATTTGCTCCATCTGACTGCGGCGGCTCTGCTCTTCTTCACCACCGTGTACAGGAGTATCAAGATAGACTTCGTCGCGGTAACGAATACCTTTGAATCGCTTGTTTTCTTCTCCGCGTGCGTGCTGCTGATTCTGTTCGTATATCGGGTGCAGAAACGGTGGAAGGTGGTGCCGCTCATACAATTCGGCGCCACTATTATGGCAATCCTGCTGCTCGCGGTGGCATCGTCACCGCTCGCGCCAAGTACGATACAGCCGCCGATTCCGGCGCTCCAGTCATACTGGCTGGTTCTCCATGTAACGCTTTCCTTTATCGGGGAGGCCTTCTTCGTTGTAGGCTTCGTTTCGGCAATATACTATCTCGCGGTAAAGGACGATGAGAAAAAAAAGAACGCCGACAGGATCCTCTACACCTCAATCGCAATCGGTTATCCGATCTTCACCGCCGGTGCGCTTATTTTTGGCGCGATATGGGCGGAAGCCGCATGGGGCGCGTACTGGTCCTGGGACCCCAAGGAAACCTGGGCGCTCATTACCTGGTTTACATATACCGCATTTCTCCACAGCAGGCTGGTAAAGCAACTGCGCGGCAAAGTCTCCGCTTATCTGTCGATAATCGGATTTGCGTTTACGCTTTTCACCTTCTTTGGGGTCAACTACCTTCTTTCCGGGCTGCACAGCTACGGTTGAGGACTCTTGCGACTGCCGCTGCTTATCCGCGGGAGGCATTCGGCACAGCCAGGCACACAGCAGGGCAGGTGCTTGCACTTCTGTGAAAAAAAGGTACAATGGCAGCTATAGCATAGTATTTTGCTCAACATAGACACGCAGCGGACGGGGGTTTGGAATGACCAAGAGAACACGGTTTATTGTCGCGGTGACTGCCATGGTAGCGGTAACGGCCTTTGGCTTGTGGGCACAAGAGCATGTAAAATTGCCCGGCATCAATTCCGAAGATCAGCATCCCAACGGTTGTGTCGATTGCCACAAGATAAGCGGCGGCAGCGACTACCGGCTGAACGTCTCATTGCGGGAGGTTGCCGGTCATCCCGCCATCGACAGCATCGTCAACACTCTACCGGACGACTGCATGATGTGCCACGGCTCTTATGCGGCCAAGCTCAATACGATAACCCACACTTCCCATTACGCAAATCCTGAAGAGAATCATTTCGTAGCGTATTACGGCGGTCAGTGCCTTGAGTGCCACAGCATAGACGTAGATACCGGCAAGACGGATGTAAAAAGCGGACCGAAGAACTGGTAGTAGATCGCCGCTAATTCTCCGTCGCCCCTTGTTCTATCCATTTTGAGATTGTCGCGAGATTTTCCCCGGACAATTTCGCCGGATGTTCTGCTCTCTGTATTTGTACAAGCTTGCTCGTTTCGGGATCCCCGGCGGACACAAATTTGACCACACCACCGTAATTGTCGGCAATGAATCCCCCGACCGCCGCGGTGCTGCTGTGGCATGTCGCGGCACAGGTGCCCGCGAGCATCGGCTTGATTTGAGACGTAAAGGAAATACGCGGTTCTTCAACCTGCTCCGCCGGTGCAGCCGGCCCGCGGGCGGCATCTGCGGCGGCTATAGGACTATCGGGTACTTCCCGCGGTTTTTCCTTGGCCTGATCCGGGGTTCTTACCGGAAACGGCGGATCGATCACTTCCAGGTTCACGTACGGCCAGGAACGCCCGTGGCAGTTTGAGTTGGAGCAGAAGGAGGACATACTGTGGCAGGCGGCGCAGCTTGCATCGAGTATATATCGGTGATCGGCCATCCAATTGCTTGCCAGATGGTTACCGGGTTGCCGGGCATCCTTAAATGAGACAGCCGGTGCCGGCTCGCCCTTAGCAACTGTTTCAGGGATGGTGTGGCAGATGTTGCAATGCAGACGCACCGACGTCCCGTCCTCCGCCAGATGTTTGCCGTCGTGACAGCGGAAACAGCCGGCTGACTCGGTATGACCAAGATTATCAGGATAAGTACCGGGGTAGACTCTGTACTCCGGAAAATGGGAAAGCCGGTATATGTCTTTCAAAATCTCCACAGTCTGCAGGATATCGTCCTCCCGTTTGGAATACACAACGGCAAACGTGTCTCTGTAAAAACCGGCAATTGCATCTATTGCCGCTATCGCCGCATCCTGATCAGGATACTCCCGGTTCATCGTTTCCACGGCCTTCTTTTTGAGAAAGGGAAGGTCTGTCGGGATAATCCCGTTTGCCATCGCTTCATCAACGGCAACCTCCGACGACCGGAACACATGGGTGGCCCTGTTGTGACAGTCTATGCAATCCATCGTCCTGATTTCGGCCGCTTCAAGCTCTTCTGTTGATAAAGGATGAACCGGATCCTGGAATACGACGCTCTTCCCGTCGAGTTCCGCCCTCACCCACGGGATAATCTGCCGCTGCTCATCCACGGCGATATACTCCACCGGGTTCTCTATGTGCCAATGGATTTCCCGGCCCTGTCCCTTGCGTATCGTCCCTCCCCCGATCTTGATAAGCAGGTAGGTGTCGGTGCGTGTATTGAAAGCATCATCCGAAAAGTGAGGAATCTCCACCGCCCTGTCTTCGTAAAAGAGCTCGGGCCAGTGGCACTCTTCGCAGGTCTCACGTGCGGGCCTCAGGCTCTCCACGGGAGAGGGTATCGGCCGCTCGTAGGTGTTGGTGACAAAGAGCCAGAGCTCCTTGGTGCCTTGCGCCTTTGCACGGATCTCCGCCGCCAGCCCGGGACCCACGTGGCATTCGGAACAACCGACCCGCGAGTGGAACGAAGTCTGGTAGGCGGTATACTCAGGTGTCATGACATGACAGGTTTTTCCGCAAAAACCTGTGGAGTTCAGCCAATGGAGCCCGTTCGAGATAAGCAGGTAAGCGGCTATACCGGCAACAATTACCATCGGAACCGAAACATACCACGCCCGCCCGGCGAGCCAGGAAAAAAGTTTCTTCATTTCAAATCTTCCCCAAAGTAAGCGCGCTTATTCTTGTCGGAGCCTCGTGCTAATTCTGACAGATTTTCTATTTTTTTCAACTCCTTTTTCAGTCGAGGCATCTGCGGTGTGCGCGTTTTCAGACGAGACCGGCCAAAAACCCCGGCCGGAAGGTAAAGGCACCCACTTTCTCAAAATCATAGCCCGGGGCCGTCGGAATGAGATTCTTTCGCTTCTAATGACGGCGTATAAAATCCAAAACCAGCTCCGCGACCATGTCGGCCCCGGTCTCATTTAAATGCAGATGATCCGTATGGAGGCTGAATCCGTTGCTCGCGCCGATACGATTCCAGCTCTGCCCCAATACATAGCGCTTTAGGACTCCTCTCATCATGAGCGCGCGAGTCTTCGAGTACTCGTGTTTCGCACGACCCGGATGTAATCGCAGGTATGAATCCATGGTTTCAAAAAGCTGGAGATAGGAAACGTCGTATTCCCCACAGGTATCCTTGATGATCCGGCTGTATTCTTCGCTCAGCCTGTAAGCGCGGGATTCCGCATCCTCTCCCATGGTAGGAAGGGATAAGAAGGCGATTTCGGCCTCCGTCTCGATTTTCAGCCTTCCGGCGATCAGGCGCAGATTTTCGCGGTACCCTTCGGCATCCGGGGCTTGCGGGAGCTCCTGCTCATGGATATAGCGGTCCATGTTTTCCTGACTGATCTGCGCGTTGGCATCGTTCGTGCCGATAAGCACAACCACGAAGTCCGGCGCACACCGGATTACGTCGTCAAGCCGAGTCGTCACATTGTAAGACAGCTCGGAATTGATTCCGGCGTTTACAAGCTGATACATCCCGGGGGATACGCTGTTCAGCTTCGCGGCAAGCGCCTCAACATAGTTGGCGGTCACGGCGCCGTGGGTCAGGCTGTCCCCTACCAACACTATCACCGCCCGGTGCGGATTGTCCTTCCGGGAATCAACAAAAGCCGATGGAGAGTCCGCCGGCAGCCTGGTAGCCTGCCGTTGGGCGTATATCAACGTAACGCCGGTAATGGCGCCGACAAGTACGAGCGCAGCAAAGGAGATC
>JAFGHN010000203.1 GCA_016930115.1 Spirochaetales bacterium
ATCTTAGCTGCCTATTTTATCGAGTATTTCCGCTGCCAGGAGGGTAAGATGAGTATTTCTTCCTCCAAATCCGGGCTTGCGGCCTTCCGGCAATGAAATTTTCACGGTTGCTTCACCACCGAAAATAATTGCGATCTTGCGATCAGGTTTTTTGGGATTTGTTATGAGGGCAATGGCTATGTCCGCCACGTTTGTGCCGGTTGGGCCGGTTTTGATCTCGAGACCCAGTTTTTTGAAGAACGATGCGGAATCATAGCTTTCCAGGTGCTGCCGGTAATCGATACCTTTCTCTTTCGCCATCTTCAACGTGTTTCTGTCGGAAATCGCGCCCGCAAGATCCGAGTGTCCGTCGACCCCGTCGGTAGAGAAGCTGGCAAAGGTGATCTCGTCACCTTCGCCGACATGCGGAGTCACCACGTTCTGGATTTTCTTTATCTCAACGGACACCTCGTCTTTGATCTTGTCTTCGGTCAAACCGGTATTCCAGCCGATGAGATGGACCGTATAGCCGTGCTTGTCAGCAGTTTCTTTCGCCGCTTCCATCGCCTGGTCATTGTTGGCGATCATGACGTATTGGCTCTTGTCCGGTGTCAGCAGAGGCGAGTCCTTGCGCAATGTTTCATTTTCGTCTTTGCCAAGATTTTTCTCGATGTAGTTTTTTACGGCTGCCGGCGCCTTGTCCCAAATCTTGTGTGACGTCAGGACGTTTTTCGCCATCTGGAAGGTGGATTCATCTCCCACAGCCGGGCCCGACGCGATGACCGACGGATCGTCAACCACTCCGGTTTTTGTCACCGGCACATCGGAGAGGACGAGCGTAATGAATGCGCCCGCGTTCGCCGCGAGTTTCCTCATGCCGCCGCCCTTCAGGGGATCGATGTGTTTCCGCACCGAGTTTATTTCATCGATTGTGGCGGGAACCGTAAGCAGGAGGTTACCGATATTCTTATAGTCCTCCAGGCTTATTCCATCCACCGGCGTCGCCATCAGAGCCGAGCCGCCGCCGGAGATCAGGGCGATCACCAATGTTGACCCGTCGGCTTTTTTCAAGCTTTCGATCATCTGGCGTGCGCCCTTCATGCCTTCCTCATTCGGTGTCGGGTGGTCCGCCGCGTACAGTTTGATTTTGTCTGAAATCGGCTCTTTCGCCTGATCCTGATAGACATTCAAATACCCGGCAGTGATCCGCTCCCCGAGTATCGAGGACAGTTCGAGTGCCGTAGTTCTTCCGGCTTTTCCCCCTCCAACGACAAGAATTTTCTTGAATCTGTTCAGATCGTAGCGCTTGCCGTCAACGACAAGGGTGTTGCCGTCGAGTGTGACGTGATGCCTCAACGCCGTTTCCGGGAGGACCCGTTCCAGTACGTGGGAGACAATGTCCCTGATAGTGTCTTGTTTTGCCGATGCAGAAGGTGCGTCCATATGTTACCTCGATTGATTTATTCTTTATTATGGAAAATACTACCGTAAAACTAACATATAGAAGGCCGTTTAGCCAAGACATATCGGCGAATAACTTGAGCGCATTCTTCTTTCAGAAGAAAATGGGGGATCCCGGTTTTTGCCGGTGGTAACGGCGCCCACACCCCCATTGACGGCGTTTGAGAGAGGCGCTATTATTACCTTACTGTTGCACTAAAGATTACACTGTCGGCCGCCGTACTTGAGCTTATCGGCCATTTCTATACAATACAGTTATTCGTCTTCCGGCAACAGGGAGATGAGCTTACAGGCTGCAATACTCAACTGTATCCGTGTAAAAGACACTGACGCACGGATCGGCGCCGCCCACGGAGGGACCGTATCATCATGAAAGTCTCTGTTTCACGCAATCAGGTCCAGAGCGATGTTGTGAGGAAGGTGGCGGAAATCAGCGGTGAAAATCTCTTCAACTGCTACCAGTGCGGAAACTGTTCCGCCGGTTGTCCTTCAGTACAGGAGATGGATCTGTTGCCGAGTGAAGTGGTCCGCTATTTGCAGCTTGGTCTTGTTGAGGAAGTGAAAAACTGCAAGTCCATGTGGGTGTGCGCCGCGTGCACGATGTGCCACGCCCGCTGCCCCAAGGGTGTCGATATTTCAAAGATCATGGAAGCCCTGCGGGTGCTGCGGTTGCGGGAGGTGGGCGCCAAGCCCCGTATCGATGTAACCGATTTTTCCGAGGAGTATCTCGAACGCGCGCCGCAGATAGCCATGATCAGCGGATACCGTAAGTTTCTTCCCCTGTAAGTTTTGAGGAACAGTGCATGAAGTATCCTTATTTCCCGGGGTGTACCTTGTATACCAAAGCAAAGAAGCTCGACGACGCAGCCCGGGAGTGCAGCCGCCGTCTGGGTTTCGAGCTCGATGAATTGCCTGACTGGACCTGCTGCGGCGCGACGTTCCCGCTGGTGAACGATCAGCATATCGCCCTGGCGGCTCCTACCCGCATCCTGGCGGATACGAAGGACCAGGGGGGGGAGAAACTAGTGGCGCTGTGTTCGGTGTGCTTCAACGTGCTGAAAAGAACAAACCACGTTATGCGCACCGATGAAGTACGGCGGGAGAAGGTGACCGATTTTATCGAGCGTGACTACCATGGTGAGACCGAGGTCACCCACTATCTCCAGATACTGCGCGATGACATCGGCTTCGACAAATTGAAGGAAAAGGTAGGCAGACCGCTGCAGGGGCTCAAGGTCGCCTGCTATTACGGGTGCCTGCTCCTGCGTCCGGTCAAAGAAATCGGTCTCGATTCAATGGAAAATCCGACGATTTTTGAGGATTTTGTCCGTTCCCTGGGGGCGGAGCCTGTCGATTTCCCGTACAAAATAGAATGCTGCGGCGCCTTTCAGACGGTCCACTCAATGGACGTTGCCACGCGCTGCTCGCGGGATATCCTCAACAACGCCCGGAAAAACGGCGCGGATCTGGTTATAACCACCTGCCCGCTCTGCCACTTCAATCTGGATGACCGCCAGCCCGAAATACGGAAGAGCGAAGGGGATTTTGTTCCGATACCGGTGGTCTATTTCACCCAACTTCTGGCTTTGGCTTTGGGGATGGCCGCGGGCGACCTGGGCTTTGAACGCAACCTGATTGATCCGTTGCCGATCCTGCGGAAAAAAGGCGCCGTTGACGCTTGAGAACAGAGGATATTTCCTGGTGGGTGATCTTACGGTTTCAAATACTGAAGTGAAAAATCAAATGGC
>JAFGHN010000204.1 GCA_016930115.1 Spirochaetales bacterium
TCGCCCGGTCAGGCGGGAATCCCGTTTCGCTTCATTTCACAGATACAGGGACAAAATTCTCAAACGCGTTGAAAAGGGATTTACCGGTTTCAGGGTGCATTTCACCGCCTTCGCCGCGGTCAATATATTCTTTTTTGTGGTCTGGTTGGTTACCGGAGCCGGCCACCCGTGGTTTCTCTATCCGCTCGGCGCCTGGAGTATCGGGCTTCTCAATCATCTCAATCCTGTTGTCCAGAAATACAGGCAGCGCCGTGAAGTGACGGCTCTTCCCGATCTCACGGAAAAGGAAACGCGTTATCTCAAGCGGATGCACGCCGCCCGGACAGGTTTTGCCGCGCACGCTATCTCCGCCGCGAGTTTTTCGGCCTATCTCATCATGATAAACGCGATTACAGGCGGCGGTTTCCCCTGGGCCCTCATACCGGCGGCCGCGATGGGTGTGGCGCTGATCCTTCATTGGTCGGGTTACGGCCCCAAGTCCCGGAAAATGAAGCGGGAAATACAGAGCTGGATTGCGGGCGACGGGGGACGGAGGATCGATTCGCCGGACCCGGATGGTGAAGAACGTGAATCGCCGATCGTACAGGAAGCATCGGCGCTCAGGCGAAACATTTTGAGGCAGATTGAAGAGATGGAAAAGGACCATCCTGCAATCGCGGGGGATATGCGGCCGCTTCTCGATACCTACTTTCAACAGGTCAGGCAGCTCGCCGGCAAATTCCAGGAGATTGACACGCTGCTCGCGCAGGTTCCCCGGACGGGGCTTCAGCAGGACCGCGTACGGCTGAAGAACAGGATGGAACAGGTGGAAAGCGACAGGTTGAAAGAGGAGTACGAGAAATCGATCCTCGAAATCGACAGGCAGCTCGCTTCCATAAAGGAGCTTGCCCATAACGGTGAAGTCCTCGAGCTGAGACTCACTTCTGCGGTGAATCTCATGAAGCAGCTCCAGCTTGATCTTGCCAGAGTAAAAGGAGCTTCGCTTCAGAATACCGCTTCCTTTGGTCTTCTGAAAGAGAAATCCGATGAGCTCTCCAGGTACATAGAGGATCTCGAGTCCGGCTACAACGAGCTCGAGAAGGGACTGTAGGCCCGAGATCGACCCGCCGGACGTTTTGCCGGGCGCTTCACTCATGAGGCGGCGGCGACTTCCTAAAAATCAATCAGCTCGATTTCAAACACAAGAAACGAATCCGGCGGAATGATTCCCGGGTACCCTTGAGATCCGTAGCCAAGCTCAGGCGGAATGACCGCCAGCCGCTTCTCGCCTTTCGACATCTCTTTCAACATCAGATTCCAGCCTTCAATGACCTCGCCGACTCTGAACGTTGCAGGATCGCCGCCGGTCGAGCTGTCGAATACGGTACCGTTGAGAAGAGACCCGGTGTAATGCACCGTAACGGCGGTGCCGGTTTGCGGTCCTCCGTCCCCGGAACCTTTGCTTATGATGATGAAATAGATGCCGCTGCGGGTCTTTTTCGCATCAGGCCAGCGCGACTCTATCAACTCTTCATCGGCTTTGCGTTTTTCCGCGGCAAGCTTCTCCCGTCTTTTGTCAGCATCCTTGAGAAGTCTCTCGAAGCTCCTCCGGCTTACCCGGAAATCTTCGGCGGCGGTGCCTTTCCGCAGGATTGTCACTCTGATAATGCGGTCACCTTGTTTGATGGAGTTCACCACATCCATCCCTTCAACCACGTGGCCGAACACCGCGTGCCGGTCGTCAAGCCACGGCGTCGCGGTATGGGTGATGAAAAACTGACTTCCGTTTGTGCCTGGTCCTCTGTTTGCCATTGAGAGGATCCCCGGTCCGGAGTGACGCAGCTCCGGGTGAAACTCGTCGGGGAAAGCGTATCCCGGCCCGCCGGTGCCGTTTCCGTTTGGATCGCCCGATTGGATCATGAAATTGTCTATGACGCGGTGGAACACCATGCCGTCAAAGTAGGGTTTGCCTTCGAGCACCGAATCGATCGTTCCCTCCGCGAGGCCGACGAAATTCGCCACCGTCAGCGGCACTCTCTCAAATTCCAGGGCAAGCAGGATGGTACCCTTCGAAGTTTCCATTCTCGCGTAGAGCCCGTCGGGGAGACCGGCCGCCTGCGCGGCCTGCGCGGCCGTCTGCGGCAAACCGGCGATTGCTGAAGACCCAAGCAGAATCATTGCGGTAAACGCGCGCCTTACAAATGTTCTCATAGTTGCTCCTCTGTGTTTCCGGTCAGCCGGCCTCTTTGTATCCAGGGACTTCAACCGACGTCAGTATCTCATCAACCAGGTCATGCGCCGTCAAGCCGCCCGCAGAGAAGCCGGGTTTCACCAGAATGCGTTGCGCGAGCACCGGATGAGCGATATCTTTCACGTCTTCAGGGACTAGGTAGTCACGTCCCCGAATCGCCGCAAGCGCCTGTGCGCCTTTGAACAGGGCAAGAGAACCCCGGGGAGAAACGCCAAGCAGCAATCTATCATCGGTCCTCGTTTTCTTTATGATACGGAGAATGTAACTCTTGATCGAATCATCGGCATGCACCGAGATGACCTTCTCCTGCATGGCGATCAACCTTTGCGTATCGGTAACCGCCGAAATTGTTTCGACGGGTTTCATATCCGCCCGTTGATTTGTCATGACGCGTATCTCCGCAGCCCTGTCCGGATAGCCGACGGAGAGAGAGAGGAAGAAACGATCCTTCTGGACTTCCGGGAGCGGAAAGGTTCCCTCGGATTCCACCGGGCTCTGCGTCGCCATGAGAAAAAACGGGTCCGGGAGGGACATCGATCTGCCTTCGATACTGACCTGCCCTTCGGCCATCGCCTCGAGGAGCGCGGACTGTGTCCTGGGGGTTGCCCTGTTGATTTCGTCAACCAGCAGGAAATTGGTGATTACCGGACCCTGCTTGAAATGAAATTCGCCGGTTTTGGGATGATAGACCGATACACCAAGCACATCCGACGGCAGCAAGTCCGCGGTGCACTGTATCTGTTTAAAATCGCCGCCGATGGATTTGGCCACCGCACGCGCAAGCACGGTTTTACCGACACCGGGCACGTCTTCGATCAGAACATGGCCCCTGCAAAGCAGCGCCACGATTACCCGCTCGATTATTTCCCTCTTGCCGAATACGGCTTTCTCAACGGAAGCGATTATTCCATCCGTCCAGATTTCAACTTCTTTCAAGGACCGCTCCTCCTCTTCTCTTTGTCAGCTTCTTCACGGTTCTTGAAAAATCCGTGACCCATTCCTCTTTCAGTTCGTGGTTTGAGAATATCGCCTCTTCGAACAACCCCGCGACCTTCCTGCACTCTTCGGCGCGCGCCGGGATCACCGCCGCCACCTTGAACGCATACTCAAGGGGTCCGCTTTCGCAGGTAAAAGCGACTCCCTGCCGTTGGCCCCATCTTACGAACTTGAAATAGGCTTTGCGTATCCTCCCGTGAGCGGCCGCCGCCCGTTCAGCCGGACGCCTCGCCGGCGCACCGGTTGCTGCCGTTGCCGGCAGCCGTGGCCTCCATACGGTTTTCGCGGCGCCCCGGGTCTTTCGTCCCATGGCGCCACCGGTGAAGGACATCCGGATCGTCTCAAGGGTGTTGCGAATCACCGCGGCAATACTGCAAAAGAAATCCCGCGCCGCGAGGCGGCCTGTGTTGCGCCGAAATAGCGGCAGAAAAAGAAAAATGAGAGTTCCGGCTCCCAACGCTCCAAGCAGCGCCCATCCGGCGATCCGTTTCAGGTTGGTAAACAATGGCGCCGTGTCCGATTGTGCCGGCTCCACGGACCGCAGGAGTGTGTCGAACCGGTCTCCCATCGCCTTGAAATTGAAGGCCGGCGCCTCGGCCTCCCTGTTCCCAAACTCGATTGACCCGAGCCGCTCGAGCCAGTCGAGGAGCGCTTCCAGGTAGCTCTCAGACAAAAAGGCGCCCGGCGCTGTCAAGGGAATGGCAAAGATGAGTGCCATGACGATAAGAGTCACGGCGACGACAATCCTCAACCGCTGCTCTCTTCGTGCCACTATACAGCCGTCTATCATGGCCGCCTGCACCGACTGCCAGTTGTTGAATGTTGCGATGATGAGCGCGAAACTCGGGAAGAAAAGGAGAATGACGAAAACGGCGAGCCCGGAATAGTGAATCCCCAGCACCCATGAAGTAACAATACACATGAAAAAACCAATCGCCGTAAACGCGGACACCAGCCGTTTGGCCGACGCAACCGCTTTGAGCGAGTCGCCGGCCTGATGCATATTCGACTTGTATATTTGACGCGATTGCCCGGCGTTTTTCCCGGCGAAAAGCCCGACAAATTTTTCCCTCGCGCGGAACAGCCGGTGAAGATAAAGCGAAAGAAACCACTGCCCGCCTGCGAACACCGCCGGTGCCCAGATTCTCACACTTCCGCCGTTGAAATTTCGGCCGGGCGCCTTGCCGTGAAAGAGGAGAAGAAGAAGGACGGCGGCTGCTTCAAGAAGGATAAACTCGCGTAGCCGCGAAAGGAGCTGTTTTCCCCGCTTCTCCGGCAGAAGGTTGCCCGCGGCAACCGCAACGGTTCCCGCGAGAAGCAGGAGCACGGGATACCACACCGGAAATATCACTATGCCTCTGGGCAGGGTCAGGCTGTTGACGAAGACTGAGAGCATCATCGTGAGAAACCAGAACGGCGCAAAAACAGACAGGAACGGGTGCACGAAGCGCCTTTGGAGATTGAAACCGGAATAATCAGCCACGCGCGCCGGCCTCTCTTGATGCCGCGGGCAGAGAACCCGGCGCCGTCGCGCTCCGTCTTTCAATCGGAGATTCCACCACGAGGACCCGGACCGCCGTTCCTCTTCTTCTTGCGGCGGCAAGCGCAGCGGCCTGGTTTTCGGTAAGCGGCGGCGATACGACAGTCAAACGTGTTCCCATCGGGATCGTCTTGTTTCCTCGCCGGAGAAGCTCGTTGAAATCGGCGCTGCCTTCCCGGGGTTTCAACCTGGCTATGATCTCGAGGATTTCAGCCGCGTTTTCGTAGCCAGAGCTTTCCGGGAACCGGAAGACAGTGCCTGTGGAAACGATTCCGGTGGTCAGGAAACCGGTTTTCTGCTTCAGGCCGGCGAAATGAAATACCAGCGACGCGGCGGTTTCGGCAGCCTGTTCGATGAGGAGATCCCGGTACCTCACCGGGTAATCGTCCATACTGCAATTGAAAACAACGACCGCAGGGAAGTCGAGAGCGGCGTCATACTCCATGCTGTAGAGCCTGTTTGTTTTTGCAGATGCTTTCCAATTGATGCGTCTGGTGTCGTCGCCGGGAACGTATTCCCGCAGCGAGCGGAACCGCGTGAGGTCTTCGTATATCATGTTATGTGTTTTTATGCTGCCTGCGGGGAGCCCGCCGCCGGCCGGCAACGCCATCCGGCGGATGGAAGGATAGACAATTACCCGTAGATACGTTTCTACTTTCTTTTTCCAGAAAAGCCCGCCGGCCGGCGTGCTTCCCTTCAAACCGACCGGACCGACCATAAACTCGCCGCGATTGTGTCCCCTGCAGTTGAAAGAGAGCGTTTTTTTCTCATAAGGCCTCAGGCTTACGACGAACGAGCTCTCCTCAGCGAAGAGCGCGCCGGTCTGGTCGGTGAGAGTAAAATAGGATATCGGAATCGGAGAGATATTCCGCACTTCGAGACGGACAGTTACCTCCTGGAGCTTGATTGTCCGTACCGCCGGGTCTATGTGACGGACCTTGACGAGTCGCGGGACCGTGATTGCGTACAGAATCGCGAGCACCACGAGGATCAAAATAAACAGGCTCACATATCTCGCAAGGAATGACCGGGAGAACAGAAAAAAGAGGATAAGCGGTGACGTCATGAGTGGCATACCGATAGCAGCCCGCCGGCTATTCATGCGCCCGCCTCCCCGGGGTGCGGCACGGTGTTTTGTTCGAGAATATCGCGGACAATCATCTCCGGGACCATGCCCCTGAGCTGGTTTTCGGGCTTTACGCTGATCCGGTGCCGGAGCACCGGAACGGCGAGCTCACCGACATCGTCCGGCACCGCGGCGTCTCTTCCGCGAATGGCTGCGAGCGCCTGTGCGCCTCTGTAGAGCGCCATCGAAACCCGCGGAGAGGCGCCGAGCGCGAGCCTGTCGTCCTTTCGAGTGGTCTCCACCAGATTCATGATGAGCGCCACGATCGAATCATCGACGGCGACCGAAAGTATCTCTTTCTGAAGCGCGAGCACCTGTCCGGTATCAGCAACGGGGACAAGGTCCGTCACCGGATGGCTGATCCGCCGCTGTGATTCCAGCATCTTCTTCTCCGAAATCTCCGGCGGATAACCAACCCTTGAAGAAAGAAAAAATCTGTCTCGCTGGGCTTCCGGGAGAGGGAAGGTGCCTTCGAACTCAACCGGGTTTTCCGTGGCTATGACAAAGAAAGGCCCGGGAAGCTCGATGGTGCGCCCGTCCAGGGTGACCCTTCCTTCCTCCATCGCTTCAAAGAAAGCCGATTGGGTCCTGGGCGTCGCGCGGTTTATCTCGTCGACAAGGAGCACATTCGTCACTACCGGCCCCTGTCTGAATGTGAAGTCACCGGTCTGCTGGTTGTAGACCGATACTCCAAGCACGTCCGAAGGCAGAAGGTCCGGTGTGCACTGTATCCGCTGCATCCTGCCGCCGGTGGTCGCGGCAAAAGCGCGGGCGAGTATCGTCTTCCCTACGCCGGGAACATCTTCGAGCAATACGTGACCTCCGCACAAAAGCGCCACCTGCAGTTTCTCTATCACCGAGTCCTTGCCGTAGATAACGCTGCCGACCGACTTCCTGACGGCTTCCGCCCATTCGCCGGCGTTCACGTGGGCCGTATCTCCAGGTACAGCTCCTCAAGCTGGGAAGCATCAACCTCAGCCGGTGATTCATCCATCGGTGAGATTCCCGAGGTGTTCTTGGGAAAGGCGATGACTTCCTTTATTGAAGTTTCGCCGGTCATAATCATAATCAGCCGGTCGAGGCCGGGCGCGATACCGCCGTGAGGCGGTGGGCCGTATTGCAGCGCTTTGAGAAGAAAACCGAACCGCCGCTTAGCCTCTTCAGGAGTAATCCCCAGGATCGAGAAGATCCGCTGCTGCAGCCCGGGGGTATGGATCCTGATAGAGCCGGAGGCCAGCTCGAGCCCGTTGCATACCAGATCGTACAGGTCCCCTTTTACGGCGCCGGGATTTTCCTCGAGGGTTTCAAGGAATTTTTCCTGAGGCATTGTGAACATGTGATGGGCCGGGTCCCATTTCTTTTCCTCGTCGTTCCATTCGAACAGCGGGAAATCAATCACCCAGCAAAACCTGAACTCGCCGGTAAGATGGCCGAGATCTTTCGCAAGCCGGGTTCTGACGGCGCCGAGGGACTTGCAGCAGATGTCCCAACGGTCGGCGACCAGGAGCAGCAGGTCCCCCGCCCGCATGTTCAGCGCCTCCCGGATTTCGGCCGTTTTGCCGGCAAAGAACTTCGCAACACCGCCGGTCAGCCCGTCGTCAGCCAGCTTCATCCAGGCGAGGCCTTTCGCGCCGTAGGTCTTTGCCGCCGTCTCGAGCTCGTCTATCATTTTCCTCGAATAATCGCCGCACCCCGGAGCAACGAGCGCTTTTACCGAACCGCCGGAGGCCGCCGCTTCCTCGAATATCCGGAAACCGGATCCCTCAACGAAAGAGGAAAAGTCCTTCATCTCGAGAGCTGACCTCAAATCCGGTTTATCGCTTCCGAACCTGTTCAACGCATCGTCGTAACTCAATCTTTCGAAGGGGATGGCGAGCTCGTAATCAAGCGTCTGCTTGAATACATAGGCCAGCATGTTTTCAACAACGGCAAAAACGTCCTCTTTCGATACAAAGCTCATTTCGATATCTATCTGAGTGTGCTCAAGTTGCCGGTCCCCTCTTGCATCCTCATCGCGATAACACCTGGCGAGCTGGAAATATTTATCCACGCCTGAAACCATCAGAATTTGTTTGAAAAGCTGAGGTGACTGGGGCAACGCATAGAATTTGCCGGGATGCAATCTCGACGGCACAAGGAAGTCCCTCGCGCCTTCGGGAGTGGACCGTATCAGTGTCGGCGTTTCTACTTCAAGAAAACCCTTTCGGTTCAGGTATTCCCGGACGGCAAAGGCTGCGTCGTGGCGAAGCTTGAGCTTTCGCTGCATGGAGAAAGACCGGAGATCGAGATACCTGTACTCAAGCCGGAGATCCTCCCGCGCTTCCGTACGTTCGTCTACCATGAACGGAAGCACGGGGCATTCCGATAGCACTTCAAGTTTTTCGGCGACCACCTCGATGCCGCCTGTCGGCATAGCGGTGTTGACCATGTCCAGAGGCCGTCGCCTCACGGTCCCTTCCACCGCAATGCAGTATTCGTATGAAAGTTTCCCCGCAATCGCGGGATCGGTTTTCAGCGTCGCAGGATCGATGACCACCTGGGTGACACCGTATCTGTCCCTCAAGTCGACGAACCGGATCGAACCGTGATCACGGTTGCGGTGTACCCACCCGTTCAGTGTGACGCGGCGGTCGATGTCCTTCAGAGTGAGCTCGCCGCAGTTGGCAGTTCTTTTCATGTTTTCCATGCGGGAAATCTAACATTCCTGCTGTACCCGATCAACATGGGCGGCGGGCACCGCCGGCGGGGCGCCGTCACCTGAGTTTTCTGCAGCGTGTGCAGCCGAGAACGTGAAGGTGCCGGCCTTCCTTGAACATCCTGCCGATGACATACCCGCCGTCCGGTACAGGTTTTTTGCAGACCGGACAAATCCGCACCGCCGTTGCGTTCACCCCGTAGCAGTAAGGACACCCGTATACCTCGGCTAAGGTATCTCCGGTTGAGGGGTATACGATTGTTTTTACGGTTTCACCTTTTACAAGCAGTGAGCCGCAGAGCGGACAGGGGCGGACAGGTCTCTCCTGTGCCGACGGCTTCTTGCCGGTTTTCCGTTCTTCATTTTTCTTCCTGCCCGTTCTGAGGAGTGTGAAGGTGAGAATTCCAACGACCAGCGCAAGCCCGAAGAGAACCA
>JAFGHN010000205.1 GCA_016930115.1 Spirochaetales bacterium
CTATCCCCAGGATATCCGGCATGCTCTGGAGCCATCCGCCAACGTAGACTGTCTGCGGGATAAAAAACCAATCATCACCAAGGCGGGCGGTGACCTTGTAGAGCCCCTCTCCGGTGTAGCCCATGCTGTAGGATCCGTCGCTTGCCGTGACGGTGGTTTTTTCGAAGCTTCCGTCTGCCTTTTTGAACGTAACGGTAACGCCGTCCACGCCGTCGAGGAAATAGTCCCTTGCGTTTACCACCTTGCCGCTCACCGGAGTAATTTCCACTATGCAGCTTGAGAAAAAAGCCGCTGCCAGCGCCGCACTCACGAGAAACAACAAAACCCTGCTTTTCATTATCATTCCTCCCGGAAGGCCCTTTTTTACGCCTTCAAATATACGACACGGCGCCTTAAAAAACCAATCCCCATATTTCGGGATGCCGGGCAAAAAGCGCGTCTTGCGAAGACGTTACCGCGCCTGTCAATATATAACCGTTCGCGGGCGTTTCTGTCACCTGCCTGCCTACCTGCTTGCCCGTACTGCGTACGGTATCGTATTGCGGGTTCTCTGTCCAACCGGTATGCTCGGCATCGTGACGGCTTTCTATGAGGACCTTGTAGATCACTACGACAAGATATTTCCGGCTGAACCGGAGATTGTGTCTTTCCTCGCCGGGAGCATGCATGGGAGGAAGAACATACTCGATATTGCCTGCGGAACAGGAACCTACGCCCTGGAGCTGGCCGCCCGGGGATTCAGGGTGACCGGTATCGATTTGGAAGAACGGATGATCGAACGGGCGAAAGAGAAGACCCGAACCGCCACCGCCGATTTCCACGTCGCCGATATGACCGGCAAGCCGGACGCACACGCGGTTTTCACGCGCAGCTTCGACGGTGTCTACTGCATCGGCAATTCGCTCCCGCACCTTCCGGGTATTGCGCAAGTGAAAAAAGCATTAGAGCTGTGGTGGACCATTCTGGGGCCGGGAGGCGTGCTGATCGTGCAGACCGTCAACTTCAAACGGTTCAGCGGCCGCGGCGGGGAGGACCTGCCTCCGGTAGAGGGGGAGGGGTTTGTTTTCTCCCGGCGTTACTTTGCCGCAGCACCCGGCGCCGTGGATTTCACGTCTGTGCTCAGCATGCCGCGCCGCGGCACCCATGTAACCAACACGGTACGGCTGCTCGCACTAGACCGCGAGACTCTCGATGAAACGCTCCTGGATACGGGATACCGCGACATCGACTATTACGGCAACTATGCCGGGGAGCCGTACGATGCGGGAACTTCGTTTCTGATGATCTGCCGGGCACGGAAGCCGCTCGAGCCAGGTAAGCTCAAGGCTAGTACGCGATCCCTTTCAGGATGCTCTTGGCGCCCGCGAGATGTTCCCGCGCCGACTCGAGCCACTTGTAGAAGTCACTTTCGTAAAACAGCGGGCTCGCCTGAACAGGGGTCCGTTCGACGATGGAAGAGCGGTAGAGAACGGCATCCTTCAACCAGAGAAGCTTGTCGTAGCCCGCAAACAGTTGGCTGTGTCCTGGATCCTCGGTGAGGTGGAAGGCAGCCTTCAGCCAATCGCTCCGGTGGTACTTTTCGATTCCTTCTTCGATAACGATGTCGGCGATTCTCTCGTCACCGGTCTTCCGGCCGGGTGCGCCGATGAGCTCGGAGAGCTTCCATTCGACGACTTCAGAGTCGTCAAAATCACGGTGATTATAGGTACACAGATACTTGTAGATCATTCTCGCCGCCGCAAGGAGCCTGTCCCGGTTGACCACTTCTTCGAATTCATGGTCAAGCCTGGGATCGCGCCAGATCAACCCCGGGTTATCCGGCTTTGTCAGCGCCTGTGCGTGTCCGATTGAAGGTATCAGTGAGCGGTGTTCTATCCGGTTCCATTCCTCGAGCTGCCCGGAGAAGTTCTGGTGGGCCCACGAATCGGCGTATGTATGGAGACCGATGCCAACCCGGTAGAGGTTCCGGGTTTTCAATGCGGATACCAACAGCTCCTTCACCTGTGGTCCGTTCGGGGTGCAGTTCAGATCATTTTTCTTACCGTCTTTTCGTTTGGCTTTCCCGTAACCGGGGTCGCCGGGAAAAAAATGGAAGGGGATATACATCTCCCGGGGGAAGCTTGGGTCCCAGAAACCGTAATTCTGCGTGGGAAAGGTGTTGTAGATACCGCTCTCTGTTTTGATGCTGTAAGAAATGATGTTGTGATCGACAAACTGCGAGGAATACGCGATGGTGCGCGCGTCCTCCGGAGAAAAACCCGCCTGATTTGCGAGAAAATGGACGATGTAGTAATGGAACTCTACGTTCATATCCTTTGTCAATACGAAATATAGTCAAAACCGCCGCAAGTGTACAAAAGCGGCCTGCCTGCGACCGCCCATCCATGGTTCTGCAGAGAAGTTGATGCAAGCGATATTTTCCCATAGGCTTGGTCAATGCAGGTTTATCATCTTCCGGCGGTTGTCACAGCGCTCCTGTTTGATATTGACAACACGCTCTATTCGAACGACGCGTACGCTAGTCTCCAGGTGGAACTTCTCATCCAACGTTTCGCAACGGAAAAGCATATCAACTTTGATGAAGCGGAAAAGTTAATCGACGCCGAAACGGCTCGTTACGCCGCCGCGAACGCCGGAGCCAAGACCTCCATCGGCAATATCATGTCTCATTTGGGTGTGAGTCTCCAGGAGAACGCCCGCTGGCGTGATGAGCTGTTTAAGCCTGAGGAGCATCTGCAACCCGATGAGGCCACGATCAGAGCCGTGAGGCTCATCTGCTCCCGTTTCGCCGTTGCCGCCGTAACCAACAACACCGTCGGGATAGGCAGGCGAACTCTGGCGTCGCTCGGTTTGAGCGGGTTCTTTGCCGTTGTCATCGGACTTGATACCTGTTTCGCATCCAAACCTGCGCCGGAGCCTTTTCAAACCGCGCTGCGCCTTCTCGATACCCCGCCCGCCGGCGCCGTAAGCGTTGGCGATAGATACGATGTGGATTTGGAAGTTCCGCTCTCGATGGGCATGGGCGGGATTCTCATAGAGGAGCTTTCCGATCTCCACGCGCTGCCCGAGTTATTGACCGCACATCAGAAAAAATAGTAGTGCCACTGCTTTGCAAGACCCGCAAACCCGTCTGATGTGACTCTGTCAAGTTTCTCTTGCCAGTTGTCACCGTAATGGGTGAGGAGCATTTTTCGCTTCAGCTCTTGCGGAAGCTGCGCGAGCTCATCGATGCCCGCGTGTACACCACCGGTGAAGAACTGGCAGTCGTGAAAAATCATTTCGATATGGAACTTCTCGTTGAAAGTCACGAGAAGTTCGGGGTCGTAGCGGGTGTCGCTGGTGAACATCACCCTGTCGTCGATAATAACACCGCAACTCCAGAACGAGCTCTGCCAGCTGTCCGACTGCTCGGGAATATGCATGGTTCTGAAAAGCTTGAGGTTGATCGACCCGACATTTGCCTCATGAGTCTCCCTGGGATATCCCTGCAGCCATTGGGGCCTGATGACGTCCCACATATCGGTGAAAGTCAGGATATTCCCGGCCCGTTCCTCGTTGTACGCGGATCCTCCTCTCAACGACATGTCCCACAGGAGATTCTGGAAGGCCTGGTTGATGACGATTGTCGGTTTCTTGCGCACAACATAGCGGCCCATGAGCATTATCTCTTCAAGACCGCCGATATGGTCTGCGTGGGAGTGGGTGATCAGCCAGTGCCGGACGGCCGTCACGGGAACACCTAATTTGAACAGCGCCTGGGGCGCCCTTGTCCCGCAATCTATCATCACGTGATCATCACCCTTAATGATCAGAAGATTTGTTTGATAGTTGGTCTTGGAAAATGCGCTCCCGACGCCGACAAAGAAGACGCAGAGGGTACCGTCATTTGTCAAGGAGAGGGGTTTTTTCTTCAGTTTCCGGCAAATCATAACAACACCGCCACCTGTATAAGAACATATACCTTATAGGCACAAACAAAGGAAACTTTTGTATTCAAGTATCGGCGTGCAAGATTTCTTCCCTGCGATTATTCCGCTATTCCGCGCGGAAGGTGTGGCGGGTCACGTGCCGGTACATGTCTCCCGGCTTGAGCACCGTATCCGGAAACTCCGGGATATTGATTGAGTTGTTGTACGCCCCGGTCTCAAGACAAACGGCCCCGTGTTTTCTGAAGATGACCCCGCCGCGGCCCGGCATGTCCTTAAGCATGTTGGCGGTATAGAACTGAATTGCCGGCTGGTTGGTTTCTATAGACATGCACCGGCCGCTCACAGGGTCTTTCAAGACGGCCGCCTGGGTGAGCTCCTGGCCGGAATCGAGGAGCGCAAAACAGTGGTCATAGCCGTCCACTTTTGCCAGATCCCTCCCAATCGGCTTCTCTTTCGTGAAATCCATGGGGGTATTTTTTACACCGATAAATTTCCCCGTTGGCAGGAGCTTCTCATCCGTTTCGAGATACCTGTCGGCGTTGATAGCGAGAAGATGGTCGTACACCGGATTGCCCGGGCCCCCAAGGTTCCAGTAAGTGTGATTCGTCAGATTCACCGGAGTGTACTTGTCCGTTGAAGCCGTGTACTCGAAACAGAGCTCATTGTTCTCGGTCAGAGTAAATACCAGCGTAACGTCAAGATTCCCGGGGTAATTCTCCTCTCCGTCGGCGCTCACGCGATGGAACTTGATCATTCCTTTTTCGGCTTCTGCCTCTATCTCGGCGCTCCACATTTTCCTGTTAAAGCCGGCTTTTCCGCCGTGAAGATGAACGCCGGAGTCGTTCACGGCAAGCCGGTACGTCTTGCCCGCGAGAGCAAAACCGCCGCCTGAAATCCGGTTTGCGTATCTGCCGATAGTCGCCCCAAAGTAAGGGTTAGCGCCTTCGTAACCTTCAATCGAATCGAACCCGAGGGTGATCTCTCCGGCGTTTCCCTTCCTGTCCGGAAAAACGACCGAGGTCAGTATTGCTCCGTAGTCGATTGCGGTGATGGTCAATCCGGTGTTGTTGCCAAGGGTGAACTTTGTGACCTTCTCTCCGGTTGAAAGTTCACCGAATGCTTCTTTTCTAATGTTCATAGGATACCTCTAATCGCGTTCTCCGAGCAGTATTTTCAGCTGTTGTATATCGTTGACCAGCCGGGACCGGTCAAGGTTCTGAAAACGTCTGGGGACCATTCGTCTGCTTGTACACTCGAGCACTGCTACCAGGTTCTGCAGGTCTATCTCGTGCGGATAGGCCGGGGGAACAAAATCGGCTATTGTCTCGTCCAGATCCTCCCGGGTGATGGTCATACGGTTATTCATGGCGGCGAGGAACTTGGCGCGGATAAGGATTGACTCAATATCGGCGCCGGAAAACTCGAACTGCAGTTTCTTGAACAGATCGCTCACGTTTACCCGTTCTATTCTGAGCTTGAGCTTTTTCACCAGAATATTGAACAGATCTTCTTTTTCGTCCGTTGTTTCCGGGTAAAAGAGGGCAAGGTGTTCTTCAGCGCGTCCCTGCCGTTTCAGGTCGATGGGGAGAAGGTCAGGTCTGCAGGTGATGAGAAACCAGATGATCCTCCCGCGATAGGCGGTGTCGCCCATGAAGGAGGCGATCTGCGAAAAAACCCTGTTACTCGTCCCGGAATCGCCTTCCATGTGCCGGTCACCCAAGAACGCGTCCGCCTCATCGATCATCACGCCGACGGGCGCCATCGCCTTCAGGATATTGAGGGCCTTCTC
>JAFGHN010000206.1 GCA_016930115.1 Spirochaetales bacterium
CCAATCGGCCACCTCTTCAGCCACGGCCGCCGATTCGAAATCAAAGGGCTTCACCAGGGCAAAACGCCCCGGATACCGCGCCTGTACCTCTACGGCGTAGCTCGGGTCAAACCCGTACATGGTCCGCGGCGAGACCAGTATGGCGCCGTGTACACCGACTGCGTCCATGGCCTTCACCATATCGTCTCCGGTGACCTCGTCGGGGCCCTCCAGCCGGGCAAGCCACGGCCGTTCGGGGCGGTTCCGCTCGTAAGCGTGGACCTGGCAGTCGATGGTGGGAATCGGTAGATGTTTCGATCGTGTGTTCATAGTTTCATTACCTTATCATTTCATTTCCGGCGACTACCACGAGCCGCTTCTCTTTTTCCACTCCAGGCAATGGGCCCTGAGCCGCGATTTCACGGATCCTTTTGGCCAGAGAAACCATCTCGGCTTGAGACGGCGGTTCTACCACGGGAAGCGTGTTTGTCCTGCCCACACTGTCATACTTTGTGCCGGCAAAGTTGTGGTATGGGAGGAGTTTCACCGCCACCACATTATCAAGCCCGGCTATAAATTGACCGGCGGCGGCTATGTTATCAGGATCGTCATTGAGCGTTGGTATGACAGGCATCCGGATCTCGATGGCGGCACCGGCCTGGTCGAGACGCCTCAGGTTCTCAAGGGACAGCTCGTTGGAGCGCCCGGTGAGCCGCTCGTGGGCGCCCGGATCCATCTGCTTTATGTCGTACAGAATCAGGTCGATATACGGTAGCGACTGTTCGAGGATGTTCCAGGCTACCGCGCCGGATGTATCCACCGCCGTGTGGAATCCTTCTTCCTTGCACCGTCGCAAAAGGGCGGACGTAAACTCGTGCTGCACAAAAGGCTCGCCTCCCGACAGGGTTACACCCCCCTTCGAGATTTCAAAGAACTTCCGGTCTTCCTCCAGTACAGCGGCAACTTCATCAATCGACATCCATCTTCCGGCCAAAACCAGAGCCTGCGCGTAGCAGACCTCGGCGCACCGCCCACAAGCCGTACAAAGCTTTCGGTCAAAAAGATGTTCGCCGTTTTCCCCGATGGTGTGGGCGTGATTCGGACATGCTTCGACGCAGGCGCCGCATCCGATGCACTTCTTCGGCAAGACAATGAGCTCGGGCTCAGGGTTGATCGATTCGGGATTGTGACACCAGATACACGAAAGCCCGCAGCCCTTGAGAAAAACCGTGGTTCTCACACCGGGCCCGTCATGAACGGCAAACCGCTTGATGTCGAAGACAAGCCCTTGAGGAGCAGCGTTAGTTGCCATGGGTGATCCTTGCGATATAGTTGTCCTGCTCGAGTTTGGACATACTGGTGAAGTAGACGCTCCATCCGGTTACCCGTACCTGGAGTGTTGCGTACTGCTCGGGATTGCGCTGGGCATCCTTCAAGGTCTCCACGTCAAAAACGTTGAACTGTACGCCGTACCCCCCCTGGGCAAAAAATGTCTTCATCAGCGAGATGAGGGCTTCAAGGCCCTCTTCACCGGCGACCGCGCTCGGATGCAGAGTGACGTCGACAACGGCGCCGTTGGGAGTCAAAGTCCCGTCGAGTTTGGTGACCGAATTGATGAGCGCCGTCACGCCGGCCGTATCGCGCCCGTAGGAAGCATTGAGGCTCGGCGCGAGAGAAGCGCCGGCATTCCGTCCATCGGGAAGGGCGCCGGTCAGCAATCCGCCCCGCAGTGCAAAATCAAGCGAAAAAAGGGCCGCCGTGCAAGCGCCGCCCCTCCCGTTTACAAAAGTGTGTACCTTGTTGCAGTAGAGATCGGCGATCTCTGTGCCAAGCTCGTCAACCGCGGGATCGTTGTTTCCCCATTTTGCGACCCTGTTCAAGAGGTACTGGCGCATCTGCTCCCTTCCCGCAAAGTTGCTCCGCAACGCATCGAGCATCTCGTTCATGCTGTAAGTCCGGTCTTCAAAAATCGTTTTTTTCAAGGCAAAGAGTGAATCGCAGGCATTGGCCAATCCGGCGCCGACAAAACCAACGCCGTTGTACAGCGGCCCGCCCTCCCCGATGTCCCTGCCTCTCGAGATGCAATGCTCGAAGGTGCCGGCGATCATCGGCGACGGATTTATCTGAGGCCACGCCCGCTCGGCGGCCTGGATGCAAACGAGGGAACGCTCGAGGAAGAAATTCATCTGGCGGACAAACGCGTTCCACAGCTCTTCAAAATCGGCAAAACTTCTCGGGTCGCCCGTGTTCGGCCCCACCTGCTCGCCGGTCGCAGGGTCTTTTCCGTCATGTAAGGCGAGCTCCACCCATTTTGCCATATTGACGGTGATATTCATCTTGCAGCCGGCCTCTTTGCCCTCAACGGCAGGCTCATAACAACCGATGGGCAGGTAGAACCGGGCGTCTTCGGGTGTCCGACCCGTTTTTACAAGCGCTTCGATGGCCACAGGATCATTCAACAAAACGAACGAATGGTTTCCGTCACGGATCATTTCGCCGACACGCCGGTAAAGCTCCTCCGGTGTGTCAGGGTTGAACCGGACCGACAGTTTCGGGTCCGGGGTTGCCATTTCTTCATGGGCTTCAAGAGCAAGATAGGTCAACTCATTTGTGATTTCGCTGCCGTCCGGATACTGGCCCGCCAGACAGAAGTTCTTCCCGTTTTCAAGGCCCTGCGTTCGGGCATACCACTTGTACCAGAAGAATTTGATAAGCTCCCTGGCCTGGTCACGGGTGAGGCGGCCCTCCTCGATGTCGGCTTTGTAGAAGGGATAGAGCGTTCGGTCGAACTGCCCCATCGACCGGACCAGCTCCCCTTCCATCTCGATCAGCTCATGCATCAGCCATTCGAACTGAAGCGCCTCATGGAAGGTGCGCGGCCGGTGCGCCAGCACGTTGCTCATGGCCGAAGCGATGATAAGAAGCCGCTCTCTGTGCTCAGGATCGTTCTCAGCCATTTCCTCCGCCAGACGGCGAAACCTGCCCGCCAGGGTGATCGCGGCTTTGTAGACGATTTCGACGGCCTGGTAGAAAGCGAGCTGTCCGGCGGTGGCCTGCTCTCCGAGGGCCTCACGGGCAGCGGCGACCTTTGCGAGCAAGCCGGTGAGCCCGGCGGAGAGCATGTCGTCCCATCCCGGTGCAATATGACCCCGGTCAAGACCGCCTATGGGTAACGAAGCATGGCCGAGCCGTCTCGCACGATCGACCCAGGCCGATTCTTCCGCGATGGGCGCTTGCATCGCCTCATCGAGCCAATCAAGGGACAAACGCCGGATGATCCCGCCCTTGTCGGGCTTATTGTCGCAGCTGATACTGCGCCGTTGGCATCCGTGGTCCAGCTTGTCAACAAACCAGTCTTCAGGATCGATACCGATCCGGCCGCGGGTCAGCACGATACGGGTCACGTTGGCCTTCTGCAGGATCCGCGGCTGGTCCCGGTTGTTCTGCAAATAAGACACGACATCTTCCTCCAACTCCTCAAGGGATAGTCCGGTTGAAGGATCGTACTTGATATCGTCGTACTGATGAAAAAGGTGGTCCCGGAGAGATTCAAACCGTCCCCAGAGCCGGGTCCCGGTTTCGACAGTCAATAATGACATATCCGCCCCCAAATTGGTTCTGCTATTCAACTTTACATGATGCCCGGTTTTTTGAGAAGGCATGGATTCAGCTCCAGCCC
>JAFGHN010000207.1 GCA_016930115.1 Spirochaetales bacterium
AACACCCGCTTTACGTAGAGCTTCACGCCGGGAGAATAATCCGCATGGTACATATCAAAAGGCGCTTTTTGAGGGATGTAGAACAACGTCGTGTATTCCTGGGTGCCCTCCGCCTGGGTGTGGAGACACAGAAGCGGATCCTCGTCATCGTGGCTCACCGTCTTGTAGAACTCGTTGTAGTCCTCTTCTTTTAGTTCCGATTTCGACCGCCGCCAGAGCGCCGACGCCGAATTCACCTGCTCAACCTTCTCCTCTTCCTTCTTATCTTTATCCTTGCCGCTCGTTTCGATGTAGTGGAGATAAATCGGGAAAGCGATATGGTCCGAATACTTCTTCGCGATGTCCTCCAGCCTCCATCTGCTGGCGTACTCCTTGCCCTCTTCGTTGAGATTGAGAATAACCGTCGTACCGAAACCGTCACGTTCGCTCGTCTCGATCTCGTAGTTGCCTTTGCCGTCGCTTTTCCAGCTGTACGCCGTCTCTTCGCCGGCCTTGCGGGAAATCACCTCAACCGATTCGGCGACCATAAAGGCGGAGTAGAACCCCACACCGAATTGCCCGATGAGGCTTGAATCTTTTTTCTCATCACCGGTCAGACTGTCCAGGAAGCTTTTGGTTCCGGACCGGGCGATGGTTCCGAGCTGCTCGGCAAGCTCCTCCTCGTTCATGCCGATACCGGTGTCTGATACCGTCAGGGTTTTTCTCTCTTTCCCGTCAAAACTCAAGTCTATCCGGGGATCAAAGTGCAGTTTTTTATACTTGTCATCCGTCAGCGTCAGGTATTTGAGCTTGTCCAGTGCGTCCGACGCGTTTGAGATGAGCTCCCGCAGAAATATCTCGGGGTGCGAATAGAGTGAGTGAATGATAAGATGAAGAAGCTGCGACACTTCCGTCTTGAACTTTCTCTTTGCCATGTTTCATCTTCCTCCTCGATGCGGGCAAGATACGCGTTGTTTCCGGCAGTGCTGTATATGAGGGGAATATACTGATACCCGCAGTTACCGGGCAACCACCCGGGGTTTTTGTTGTTGCCCCTGCCAAGGCGGACGGTATATACTTATGAAACAGAAAAAGATGGACGACGAAGACCCCGGCGGACCTGCACGACCGCGAGCAACCCTTAGATGATATCCCAACTCATACTGCTTACTCTGCTGCTGGCCTTGTCGGCATTCTTCTCAGGCTCTGAGACCGCCTTTTTTTCCCTCAATCATCTCGAAAAGGAGAAACTGCTCGCCGGCTCCCGGGGGGCACGCAGGAATTTCATTTCACGCATACTGTCATCCCCGATGGATATCCTCATCACCATCCTCACGGGAAACACGGTGGTCAATCTCTTCTTTGCGTCAATAATGGACCGGCTTATCAGCGGGTTCATCACGGAAAAGACCTGGCTCTATTCAATCCTGATCGGTACGACGCTGGTCCTTATCTTCGGGGAAATGGCGCCGAAGAACCTGGCGATCAAACAGTCGCTCTCTTTCTTTTCGTTCTCTTCGCCGTTGCTCATGGTCATTCACCGGGGGCTGACGCCCGTGAGGTTCGTGCTCACAAAAATCGAACGCGCAATCGTCTCCTTTATCACATCAAAGATGAAGACCGATACGGGCAACAGCAGAGACCTGATAAGCTCCGCCTTCAGGATAGGCCTCCAGAAGGGAATCATCCAGAAATCCGAGCTTTCAATTCTCGAATCTTTCCTCGATTTCAGAGAGAAAACGGCGGAGGAAGTAATGATCCCGCGGACCGAGATGCAGGCGGTGGATATTTCAACGGGTGTCGACGAGTTGCTCGACTCACTCGAGCCGGGATTAGACGGACTTCTTCCGGTCTACCGTGACGATATCGATCACATCATGGGATACGTCAATATACGCGACCTTCTCCCGTTCAGGTTCAAGCTGCAAACTATCAGAAGCCTCTCGGCGGTGTTGAAGGCCGTCCATCCGGTTCCCGAATCAAAGAACCTCATGGAGTTGCTCCGGGAAATCATGGAAAACCGGATCGAAATGGCGCTGGTGGTGGATGAGTACGGCGGAACCTCCGGGATGGTCACCTACCAGACACTGGTCGAGGATTTTCTCTACTTCTTCTACCACCCCCGGGAGGATTTCAAGCGAATCGGAGAAGATTCCTATATTTTCCCGGGTAACTATGATCTGAGCAGGGCGGCGGAGATTCTCGGCACGGAGGTCGATGCGGAGAGCCGGACGATATCGGGGTACATCATCGAAATTCTTGAAGATATTCCGCAGAAGGGGAAGGAGCTGCGTGTGGACGGCCTTCTCTTTATCGTCCGGGCGGTATCGGGCAGAAAGGTCCTTGAAGTGGAGGTGAGAAAGGTCCGATGATTTTTCTCTATCTGTTCATCTGCCTTATCTGTGCCGCGTTCTTTGCCGGGATGGAAACCGGGCTTCTTAACGTAAACAGGATGCTCATGCAGGAGAAGAAGGAAAAAGGCGTTCTTTTCGCGCGGTCGGTGGAATTCCTGTTGACCAAGCCCGAGCGCCTCCTCGGCACGACTCTTATCGGCAACAACATCGCCAACGTCTCGGCCGCGGTGCTCCTTACCAACCACTTTGAGTCTCTTGGCTACGAATCTTACGCCTGGATCGGCATCCTCGTTATGACCTTTGTTTTTTTGATTTTCAACGAGTTTATTCCCAAGTCATTCTTGAGAACCTATGCAAACAGCGTGGCGGCGCGCCTTGCTCCTTTCCTGGTGGTGCTCTACGTGGTTTTTCTGCCGGTGTATGTCGTCCTCAACAATATTGTGAAAGTCATCCTCTTTTTCTCGGGCCGGCACAAGGCAAGCAGGGAAGAACTGCGGACGAAACGGGACCTCCGCTTCATTGTCAGCCTCACCGGAAAAGAAGCAGGATTGCCGGCTGAAGACCAGCGGATGATTGAGGACATCCTTCACTTCAGGGATCAGATAGGCCGGGAGGTGATGATCCCGTTTCACGAGCTTCCGGTCCTCAATGAAAACCAGAATATCATCGATGCAGTCAAGCTCGCGATGGAGACGCATTACCGTTTTATCCCTGTTTCCCGGAACCGAACGGACAACATGATTGGATACGTCGATACCAACGAGCTGCTCTGGAAAGACGGAGAACAGGTAAAAACGGTGATGCACAAAGCGCGGTTTTACCCGGAGACCCGCCGGATACCCGACATGCTTTTCGATATGAACAGGAACGAGGAGGAAGTCGCGTTTCTCGTCGATGAATACGGGGGTGTAGCCGGAATGCTGACGCCGAGCCAGATCGTTGCCGACATCGTTCATTTCACCCCGGAGGAAGGAACCATTGACGACGATATCGTACGCCAGGAGACCGGTGAGTACGTTGTCGACGGCAGCACCGATTTGGAGGATCTGTCGCACGTGCTCGGTATACACTTCAAAAGAAGCTACGCAAGCACCATCGGGGGATACTTAAGCGAGCAAATCGGTATTATCCCCGAGGAAAACACCGAGTACCGCGAGGGCGGATACGTTTTCCGGATTGATACGACCACCGAACGCCGGGTGGAGCGGGTCACGGTGACCGGTGAATCGATCCGGGAGTCCCGGGACTGATCTAAGTGCCCGAGCTTCCCGATCTTACCGTATACAGAGAGAGCCTCCAACGGTACTTGTCCGGTAAAAGACTGACCAGGATACGCGTCATCAATCCCTTTGTGCTGAGAAGCGTCGAACCCCCGGTGGAAGCGCCGGAGGGAAAGGCCGTTACCGGTATAGAACGGCTGGGAAAACGAATCATCATCTGTCTTGAAGACGATCTGTTTCTTGTGTTTCACCTGATGATCGCCGGCAGGCTCGCCTGGACGGCCGTCGAAACGTCACCTTCGAGAAAAACAGGTCTCGCGGTATTTATCTTCGAAAACGGGCAACTGTTATTTACGGAAGCGGGAACAAAACGGCGCGCGTCGCTGCACGTCGTCAGCGGGAGGGAAAACCTGAAAGCCTTCGACCGCGGCGGCCTTGAGCTCACAGGGTGCAGCGCGAGCGATTTCAGCCGGGCGCTCACATCGGAGAATCATACGCTGAAACGCGCACTCACGGACCCGCGGCTCTTTTCAGGAATAGGCAACAGCTATTCCGATGAGATTCTACACTCCGCGAAGCTTTCGCCGTTAAAACTCACCAGCCGTCTCAGCGCAGAGGAAATCCGGACGCTTCACGCCGCCACGGTTGCCGTGCTCGCCGGATGGACCGAAAGGCTCCGGAAAGAAACGGGAGACGGTTTCTTGAAGAGAGTGACGGCATTTCGCGAAGAAATGGCGGTACACGGTAAGTATGGAAAGCCCTGCCCGGTCTGCTCAACGCCGGTCCAGCGGATCCGGTACGCCGAAAACGAATGTAACTACTGCCCGGTGTGTCAGACCGGCGGAAAACTCCTGGCAGACAGGGCGCTTTCAAAGCTTCTGAAAGCCGACTGGCCGCGAACCGTCGAAGAGCTTGAACAAATCCGACAATCCTTGTAATGATATAGGAAATCAAACGGCAATCTAACAGTCTGATAGACTCAAGTTGCGCCCGCTCATTGCCGGGAAGCTGTGGCTGTCAGCGAGGAGGAAAACATGAGAATGGTACGTTTCGGAAAAACTGGACTTATGGTGAGCGAGGTAGCCTTTGGCGGGATTCCTATCATGCGGCGGTCAAAGGAAGACGCCGTGAAGGTAATACGCGGGGCCATCGATCTTGGCGTTAATTTCATCGACACCGCCCACGGCTACGCTGACAGCGAGGAGAAGATAGGCGCGGCGATCCAGGGCTATCCGAGGGAGAAGCTCGTCATCGCCTCAAAGTCCCCGGCTTCCGACAAGAAGGGATTCCTTGAGCAGCTTGAAACGACGCTGAAACGTCTCGGGACCGACTACGTCGACATCTACCAGCATCACGGGGTCAGCACCAAGGAGAAACGGGATGCGATATTCGGCCCTGACGGCGCCCATGAAGGGATGAAGGAAGGTGTTGCCGACGGGAGGATCAGACATCCGGCGTTCAGCTCACACAACATACCGATCGCCATGGAAATCATGGAAACCGGCTATTTTGAAGCGGTGCAGATCCCCTTCAATTTTGTGGATGACACCGCCGCCGAGGAAATCATACCGCTTGCGAAAAAACTGGATATGGGGTTTATCTCGATGAAACCGATGGGCGGGGGCCTTTTGGACAATGCGGAAACAAGTTTCAGGTACCTGATGCAGTTCGACAGCATCGTGCCTGATCCGGGCATAGAGAAGCTTGAAGAGATCGAACAGATCGTCAGGCTCTATGAAAACCGCCGCGCACTGACCGACGACGACAGGGCCGCGATACAAAGGCTGAAAGATGAGCTGGGAACTTCCTGGTGCCACCGCTGCGATTACTGCCAGCCGTGTCCGCAGGGAATCAGGATCAGCACGATCCTCGTCGCCAAGGGCTCAGTCAAGAGGATGACAAAGGAGCGCGCGATGGCGATGCTCGGGCCCGCCATCGAAAAATCAAAGGATTGTGCCGAATGCAGGGATTGCGTTTCCCGGTGCCCGTACAATCTTGACATCCCGGAGCTACTGAAAGTCCATCAGCAAAAATACGAGGGGTTTGTCTCAACCGGCGTGTGGGCTTAGCCTCTCAACGTTGACGCTCGAGGTAGGTCACTATATGATTCGCCCCATGGAAAAGTACCCCTTTTGTGAAATCGAAAAGAAATGGCAAGCCTACTGGGAGGAAAATTCCACCTTTTCGGTGACCGAAGATCCGTCGGTGCCGAAAGAACGGCGCCGGTACGTGCTCGACATGTTCCCCTACCCCTCGGCCGCCGGTCTTCATGTCGGGCATCCGGAAGGCTATACTGCAACCGATATCTACTGCCGGTACATGCGCATGAACGGGTACCACGTGCTTCATCCCATGGGATTTGATTCCTTTGGACTTCCCGCCGAGACCTACGCGATTGAAACCGGCACCCACCCAAAGGAGACAACCGAACAGAATATCAACCGTTTCAGACAGCAGATAAAATCCCTCGGCTTCAGTTACGACTGGAACCGCGAGGTGTCGACCCATACAGCCAGATACTATCGCTGGACCCAGTGGATTTTTCTCAAATTGTACGAACGCGGGCTTGCCTACCAGGCGGAAGTCCCCGTGTGGTTCTGTGAAGCGCTGGGCACGGTGCTTGCAAACGAAGAGGTAGTAGCCACTCCGGAAGGATTGCGGTCCGAGCGCGGCAACCATCCGGTTGAGAGAAAGCCCCTCACGCAGTGGATGCTCAAAATCACCCAATACGCCGATAGGCTGCTCGAAGGCCTTGATACACTGGCCTGGCCCGAGTCGATCAAAACGATGCAGCGCAACTGGATCGGCAAGAGTACCGGCGCAAACGTCGTCTTCAAGCTTGCCGGTGGAGAGGGAACTATCGAAGTATACACCACCCGACCGGACACCCTCTTCGGCGCCACCTATATGGTCCTTGCCCCGGAACATCGGCTTGTCGACAAAATCACCACCAAAGATAAGCGGCGTGAGGTGGAGGAGTACGTGCAAACGGCGGGGCAGAAGTCCGATCTCGAACGGACCGACCTGGCCAAGGAAAAAACCGGCGTCTTCACCGGCGCCTATGCGGTAAACCCGGTGAACGGCGAGAAGATACCCGTCTGGATATCCGACTATATTCTGATTTCATACGGCACCGGCGCCATCATGGCGGTTCCAGGTCACGATGAGCGTGACTTCGAGTTTGCAAAGAAGTACGATCTGCCGATCATCCAGGTCGTCTCCCGCGACGGCACGCTGCACAGGCTCGATGAAGCGTACGTCGAATACGGCGTGGCCGTAAACTCCGGACAGTTTGACGGTCTCGCGACCGAAGAGTTCAAAGAAAAAATCATCACCTGGCTTGCCGAGAGGAACGCCGGGGAACCCGCTGTCAACTACAAGCTCCGTGATTGGATATTTTCACGGCAACGCTACTGGGGGGAGCCGATTCCACTGGTACACTGCCGCAAGTGCGGAATTGTCCCCATTCCCTACGAAAAGCTTCCCCTGACGCTTCCCGAAGTGGAGAGCTACAAACCCACGGGAACCGGCGAGTCCCCGCTGGCGGCAATCGAGGAATGGGTCAATACCGAATGTCCGAGATGCGGCGGGCCGGCAAAGCGGGAAACAAACACCATGCCCCAATGGGCAGGCTCGTGCTGGTACTACCTCCGTTTTCTTGATCCCCAGAACAAAAATGAGCTCGCTTCGAGAGAAGCGACAGACTACTGGATGCCCGTCGATCTCTACGTCGGCGGCGCGGAACACGCGGTGCTCCATCTCCTTTACGCGAGATTCTGGCACAAGGTGCTCTACGATATCGGCCTGGTGAATACGGACGAACCGTTCCTGCGGCTCATCAATCAGGGGATGATTCTCGGGGAAGGCGGCGTAAAGATGTCGAAGTCCCTCGGGAACGTCATAAACCCGGATGAGGTGGTTGCCGAGTACGGCGCTGACTCGATGCGTTTGTACGAGATGTTCCTGGGGCCTCTGGAAGTTTCAAAGCCGTGGTCCACCCAGGGCATCTCCGGTGTCCAGCGCTTCCTCGACAGGGTCTACCGGCTTTCAGGAAGGCGGATCTCCGACACAGCGCCCGACGCAGCCATCTTGAGGCTGCTGCACAAGACCATCAAAAAAGTCAGTGAAGACACTGGAGGTATCGAGTTCAATACCGCCATCGCGCAGATGATGATCTATATAAACGAATTATACAAACTCGACGAACTGCCCCGCAGCGCCTGGGATCCGTTTGTCCGGCTGCTCGCGCCGTACGCGCCGCACCTTGCGGAAGAATTGTGGCAACAGCTCGGGAACAACGGATCGATTGCGGACGCAGGCTGGCCGGAGTATGACGAAACACTCACCGTGGAAGACCGCGTCACCGTCGTGATCCAGATCAACGGCAAGGTCAGGAGCAGGATGGAAATCGATGCCGGCACGGGCAGAGAAGAAGTTGAAAAACTCGCCTTTGAAGCGCCCAGAGTCTCCGAGCTGACCGCCGGAAAGGAAATCAGAAAGATCATCATCGTGCCGGACAAGCTGGTCAACATCGTGACCGCATGAGCGCCGGCGTTTTGTATCCACAGAGGCGACAGAGGGCCACCGATGATCTCCGCGACCGCGGCGTGGACCTGGCGTACCTGACCGCCGACGCAGATGTCCGCTACCTCACCGGGATGCCCTACGGGTCGGTACTCTTCCTCTTCGCCTCAGGGCGTTCGATCCTCCTTCCCTGGGATGAGCTTCTCGCGCGGAAAACCGCACAGATCGATGAAATTCTACCCTATACCGATTTTGGGAGAGACCTCGTAACCGCCGTCACTGAAATCGCGGGGAAGGCAAACCTGAAAGCCGGGTCGACAATCGAAATCCCGTCGGACACCGGTCACTTACGCTACGCCAAACTGAAGGACAGCCTCGAAGACTACCGGGTTCTCTGCAGGGCGGAAGACCTTTCGAGTTTTATAAGCCGCCGGAGAATGGTCAAGGACGCGGCGGAGATCGCCGTACTCAGGCGGGCTTGCGCGATGACGGACCAGCTTATCGGCGAAGTGACCGCGGGGGTAACCGACGGTTCATTGAGAACCGAGGCGGACGTGGCAGTCTATCTGGAGGGTACAGCCCTCGCGCGGGGCGCTGAAAAAATGGGTTTCGAAACGATAGCCGCGGGGCCCGAACGCAGCTACGGGATACACGCGCATCCTGCCTGCACCGCGGCAAAATTCGGCACTCCGGGCTTATCCATCCTTGATTTCGGTGTAAACAGAGAAGGATATACCAGCGACGTCACCTTGACGTTCGCACGGGGGCCGATGAACGACCGGCAGGAACTCATGATCTTGCTTGTCGAAAAAGCGTATGAAATGGCCGCCGCGATGGCGAACCCTGGAACCGGCACCCACGCCATCTCCACCGCGGTTGACGAACTGTTTGCCCGCGACGGCTTCTCCATGCCCCACGGCCTCGGGCACGGTATCGGTCTTGAAATCCACGAAGCGCCGTTCCTGAAATCCAACCGGGAAACCGGCGTCATTCTCGAGCCGGGTATGATCTTCACCCTCGAGCCCGGGCTCTACGACAGGACGGCGGGCGGTGTTAGGCTCGAAAACGATTTTCTCATCACCGAATCAGGCCATGAAGTACTCACCACCTCCCGCTTGATCCGGCTCCCGTAACGGGATCTATCGCCGTCCATCCGCCGGATGCAACCGATATATCGATCCTTGCTCCTCCTCCGATAAGAAAGTACGAATGCAACCCGTCGGTAAGACCGGCAAGAATGAGCTTCCCCGCGGGGCAATCGACGGGAGCCGCTGCAAGCGGGTTGCCGCCCACCCATCTGCCAGGCGCCGCTTCGATTGTCACATCGTGAACGGGAAGCATGCGCAGGCTACCGTAGGAGAGGGTTCCTCCAGCTATGGCACGCATGATGGTATCACCGTTGAGAAACCAGGGGTTCCCTCCGCTCTTTTCAGAAAGCTCTGCGGCAAGCTTGTGCAGGTTGACCGCCTGCATCGCGTCACCCGAAACGGCGCAGCCCAGGAGCACCTCGGCAAGGAAACCGTCTTCCCAGCTCAGCCTGAGCACCTCTTCGCTATCGACTTGACCAGGAAAAACTCCGCCGCAGGGCTTCAAGGCCGCGGGGGGAGTACCCGCTACCGGCGAAGCCGCAACGGGTACAACCGGCAACCGGGGGATTCGCAGCCGCACCAGCTTGACTCCTGCTTTCACTTCTACTGTCCCCACAGACCCGGTGGCTTCCAGATACCTGACAACGTATCCGCTTGAAGGCACCCCCGCGTACCATGAGGGCGGAAAGGCGGGGAGCTCGACGGTGATGTCGATATATTCGAAGAAGGCACATGAGGAGAGTAAGAAAGAGGCCGCCGCTATACTTCGAATCACGCGTTCACGGAACGCAAAAACATCAAAACTGCTTCAACTGTCCCTTGTAGATCTCGCGTATTTCCTTCAGCACCGCCAGATACTCTCTTGAACAATAGTCGGGATAGGTCCACGGAACCGGCCTGAACTCGCCGCCGATGAAAACCAGCGTAATCTCGGCGTAGATACCATGGGATAGAGGGATCCTGCGGCCGTTGTCCTTGGTCGAGGCGAGTATGAGCCGCCTCAGCGAAATCAAACCGGGATCGAGGTTCACCAGCCGGTTTTTGCCGTCCGCGTACTTCTGTTCGATTTCGTTGGTGAATACCTTTATTGCGGCAAGGCTGTCCGGAGAAACCGGTTCCTTAAACGAGAAAAAAAAGCGGGAAATCGGGCTTCCCATCTCACGGTCATAGTAGTGGGTAAAATCAAACGGGATCGGCCCGGCATGATAGTCAAGTTGCCCGAACCTGGCACACAAATCATCCTCTACCCTGCCTAAGAGTTCTTTGCGGCTTGTCAGCACTCCGCAGATGAGTTTTTCCGGAATGAAACTGTTTCTCGTTCCCAAGCTTTCCCCCGATTTACAGACAGGTCATTTTAACTCATAATGCTTTGTGCATGAATGCAGACGCAAGCTACAACCACAGACTTGAACAGGCTCTTGACCTCCAGAAACGGTATCTCGACGATGCCGCGCTTCCCCGCGTAAAAAGTGAGTTTGAATCACTTCACGGGACGTTCCAGAACTTCCGCAATGTGCTGCTGCGCAAGTCCCTGGTGCGGGAAGACCCGTACAAGGAAGAGCAAAAAATATCGGAGATAGAGCTTCCCCCGAATACTGAAATCGGTGAGCTTGAGAAAGCCGACCAACTTGGCCTCCGTCTTTCCATGTTTGACAGTCAACTCGATTTTCTTCTCCGTTTCTATCAGTTTTCGACGGATTTTCTCACTCTCAAACGCATCAAACTCCTCCTGGGACTGACGAAGTTCATACATTGGGACAATCTTTCAACTACATCGACCCAAATCAACACCCGGGTCCTGGCAGAGATGGTGGGCAAAGTGCGGGGCGGTTCAGACACCTTTTCGGTGCAGGTGATAAACAATGCGCAGAACCAACTGGCGGAGGCGTGCAACAAGATCGTTCGCGCGTTGAAAACGCTGAGCACGCATCACCGGGAACGGTACAAGCTCGAAGTGAGGAGATCGGTCATAGACCTCCTGAATCTCCAGGAACCGGCGGT
>JAFGHN010000208.1 GCA_016930115.1 Spirochaetales bacterium
GAGGCTTCCCGTCGGGCAGGTAGTGACGCAGAGACCGCAACCGATACATCTGTCAAGATCGACCTGGGCGGTGGCCTTGCCGTTTTTTCCTTCGGCCGGGCCGGTCAGCCCCACGGCGTCCATCTGGCATCGTCGCACGCACCGCCCGCAAGCGTTGCACAGTTCGCTGTCCACCTGCGCAAAGAAATTGGTGTGGAAAGCTTCCACCGGCCGCGGCAGCTTTTTCGCCGTGGTCAGTATCTCGCAGCAATCTCCGCAGCAGCAACAGATGAAGGTGGGTTCTCTGGTATTTCTCGCTTGGAGAACAAAACCTTTTTCTTCCGCCCGCTTGAGAAGCCCGAGGAACTCCTCCCGGTCCACCAGCCTTGCGCTTCCCCTTCTGCTCATACTCACCGCGGGAGGGCCTATCGTCAGACAGGTTTCACGAATGTCGCTGTGGTCGCATGGTTTGTCGAGAAGGTCCTTTCCCTGCCGGCAGACGCAATTCATCACTCCAAACGGTCCGGATGATTGGAGCACGTATGTCCTGATGTCGTCGTACCCGCCCACGCTGCTCAGAGATTCCACGGCTCTCCCGACGGGAACCGTCCGCACCTGATTCGTCCGGTTGCCTCCGAGTATCGCATCACTGAAATCACTTTCGAGGTATTCCTCAAAATCCCGCGTATAGTCTTTGGTCAGATGGTCCACCTGCATCTCAAACATGCCGATAGCCAGCGGCAGGAGTGAGTAAGTGCGTTCCACACCCTTTCTTGTCTTGACAACGCCGCCGGTGATCGCACCTTTGACAAGGAGGCCGTTGAGAATTTTCTTTAATTCCTTCTCGGTGCAGCGAAACCCTTTTCTGACCACCCGTTTGTGAATTTTGGAGAGCGGCTCGCCCAGGGCGCTCAGTTGGCAGGCCAGAGCGGCTTCTTCCGGATTGAAAAGATGTTGAAGCAGGCGAAGTTCGACGCCGCTCCGGGTTTCGGGAAACGGAATGGGTAACGCATCGATCCGGCGCTGCAGTGATCTGTATACGTCCGTGCTGTCTCTCATGATCCAAGCTAGACGGTCTATCATCCCGGATGTCAAGCCGGCACCCGCGCAACCAATGACTACTCATTTGTTTACGTTCCGGGCAGTCAGACGTGTCAAATTGCCACGCCTGAGAGTATTTTTGCCACCCATGTAGCATTATGACACATAACGCTCACCAACTTCTCCCGGCTGTTTTCAGCAGCAGAAGTAAATGCTTATGCTAAAATAAGTTACGCGCAACGGCAATGTTGGCACGCTTCATGCTTATATAGAGGTGACACAAAGAATAGATGGAGGTGTTACGATGAGAAGCTTGGTTAGATATAATCCGCTTGCGGTGGATGTTCTTGGAGATTTCGACAAAATCTTTGATTCCTTTTTCAACGATTCCTCTCTGCGGAGGACCTCTTCACCAGTTGTGGATATCCGCGAAAACGAGGATTCCTATGTTCTCGAGGCAGAATTGCCCGGATTGACGGATAAAGACATCGAAGTGAAGGTAGAGGATAATCTGCTCACGATTTCGTCCAAGAAGGAAGATGAAAAGGAGGAGAAGCGAGAGGGTTACATCCTCAAGGAAAGGCACAATCACTTCTTCACGAGAAGTTTTGTGCTTCCCAAAGATGTCGACAGGGAATCAATCGACGCGAACTTCAAGGACGGGCTCTTGAGTCTCACGCTGAATAAGGCGCCCGAGGCAAAACCAAAGATGATCGAGGTAAAGAGCAACAAGTAACTTGTTACATCAGCAAGAGGTGTAGGTACCGACCGGCCGTTCAGTTTGAGCGGTCGGTCGGTTTTTTTATCTCTTCAGACAGGCTTCGACAAATCCTTTAAACAGAGGATTCGGTGACATCGGCCTCGAGGTGAACTCCGGGTGATACTGTACACCGATAAAAAAGGGGTGATCCGCGATTTCCAAAATCTGCATGATGGGCTGGTTCGGCGCCCACCCTGAAAAAATCAACCCGTTTTCCTCAAGCAGGTCCCTGTAGGCCGGATTCAACTCGTACCGGTGGCGGAAACGTTCCCTTACAACACCGGCGGGGTTCATGAGTCTCGTTCCCAGGTACAGCGTATGCGCTCTTGAATCCTTCCTGACACAGACGTCCCTGCCGCCGAGTCGCATGTTCCCGCCGATCCCCTCCAACTCGTACTGTTCCGGAAGAAGACATATCACCGGATGTTCCGTGTCAGGGTTATTTTCCGTTGTGTCCGCGTCAACCAGGCCGCATACGTTCCGCGCGTATTCTATGACAGCCATCTGAAACCCGTAGCAGAGACCGAGATACGGCACCCCCCCCTCGCGGGCAGAGCGAATTCCGGTGATTTTACCCTCGGCGCCCCGCTTTCCAAAACCACCCGGCACTATAATTCCGCTGACAGAGTTTATCGCCTCCCCGGCGTCGATCTTGCCGCTTTCGATCTCTTCGGTCGGTATATCGACCACCTCCACCTTGACGCCCAATTCGGTGGCCGCGTGCTCGACGGCGTTATGGATGCTCGCATAGGTGTCCCTTGGACCGAGATATTTGCCGGTAAGGCCGATGCTGAGCGCCCGCCGCGGGTGCATGTACCGGTCAAGATAGCCGCTCCAACCGGATTCGATCACTCTTTTGTCAAGGTTGAAATGCTCGAGGATGAGCTCATCGACACGCTGGCTTTTGAGCAGGTCCGGGACGCGGTAGATCGTGTCGAGATTGTGGCAATCGACGACGTAACCGGGTTTGATCCGGAGCCTTTGGCCAAGCTTGGCCATGGCTTTCTCCTCAACCTGGTGCTCGGCACGACAGACAATCATATCCGGATTAATTCCTGACTGCATCAGAAGCTGAGTTCCATGCTGGGCGGCTTTTGTTTTTTGCTCTTTCAGGTGACTCGCCTCTATGATCCAGACAAGATTTATGAAAAATACAAGGTCGGTACCTTCTTCGTACTGCAACTCGGACATGGCCTTGATGTAACTTCTGTTCTCTTCGTCGCCGACGGTCCCTCCAATCTCGACAAGCGTGAAATCGGCTTGATAGTGCATGGATGACTCACGCACAAACTTGAGTATTTCTCCCGTCACGTGAGGAAAAAACTGTACGTCGCCGCCATGGAAGTGCCCCCTCCTCTCGAGATTGTTGATCCGCTTCAGGAGCCTGCCGTTGGTGAAAATATTATGGCGGGAAAGGTCGGCATTGATGAACCGTTCATAAGTGCCGATGTCCATGTCACACTCGGTTCCGTCATCGAGCACGAACACTTCCCCATGGCGAAAAGGGCTTAGTGTTCCGGCATCCTCGTTGAAATAGCCATCCATCTTGATCAGATTACAGGTATACCCGTGTTTCTCCAGAAGCCACGCAACCGATGC
>JAFGHN010000209.1 GCA_016930115.1 Spirochaetales bacterium
AAGGAACTTTTGTATCCGCTCGTTGACCGGATCAGTTTCTTCAATATTTTCCAATATATCACCTTCCGCGCCGCCTACGCAGCGATAACCGCTCTGTGTATTTCCCTTATCGCGGGTCCCTGGCTTATCGAGGTCCTGAAAAAATTTAAAGCCCGGCAGCAGATACGCGAAGACGGGCCCAAGTCACACGCCGCCAAGTCCGGGACCCCGGTGATGGGAGGATTGCTGATAATCCTCTCCGTAACGGTTTCAACCTTGCTCTGGCAGGATCTCCGGAACGCCTACACCTGGGTGGTGCTTCTCGCTCTCGTCGCCTTTGGGCTGATAGGATTTCTGGACGATTTCTTGAAGATTTCGAGAAAATCATCGAAAGGTTTGCAGGCGGGAATGAAGTTTTCGGGACAAATAATTCTCTCCCTCATGCTTGTGCTCTATCTTTATTTGACTTCAACCGAAGGTTCCGCCTATCTCTACGTTCCCTTCGTAAAATACCCGGTTTTCGACCTCCGTGCCGGTTATATTCCGTTTGCAGTCGTTTTGCTCGTTGGGACGTCCAACGCAGTCAACCTGACGGATGGATTGGACGGTCTTGCGACGGGCCTCCTTATCCTGGTGGGCGCCACCTTTGCGTTTCTGTCGTATATCACCGGAAGGGCGGACTACGCCGGATATCTCAACATACCCTACATAAGCGGGAGCGGAGAGCTGACCGTCGTCTGTCTGGCGCTTGTGGGCGCATGCGTCGGATTTCTCTGGTACAACACGCACCCCGCCGAAGTATTCATGGGCGATACGGGAAGCCTCTCGCTGGGGGGCGCTATGGGCATCATAGCGCTCATCATAAAGAAAGAGCTTTTGCTCATAGTGGTGGGAGGTGTTTTTGTAATCGAGGCAGTATCTGTAATCATCCAGGTTATCGGTTTCAAGCTGACGGGCAGGAGGGTCTTCAAAATGGCACCCCTGCATCACCATTTTGAAATCCTTGGGTGGGCGGAAACGAAAGTTGTCGTCCGTTTCTGGATACTGGGCGGGATGTTTTCCATTATTGCCCTGTCCACGTTGAAGATACAGTGATATGAGCGGCAGATTCGTTGTAGAACCGACAGAAAAAAGGAAGAGCGATCTCCTCTTTTTGGGATTGCTGCTGCTCCTCGCAGGGGCAGGCCTCGTAGCGGTTTTTTCATCGTCTTATTACTACGCGGAAAAACTCACCGGAGATTCCGGGTACTTCTTCAAAAAGCACCTCTGGCAACTGTCCCTGGGCGGTGGATGTGCGTACATCGCCTCGAGGCTCTCTGTAGAGATCATCAGGAAGCTCACACCCGTATTGTTGTTCTTCTCTTTCCTGCTTGTCTGTTTGACCTTTGTACCCGGGATCGGTACGCAGCTGCAAGGTGCGAAGAGATGGTTCATCATATTCGGACAGTCTTTCCAACCATCCGAGCTCGTGAAACTCTCGCTGATTTTGTATCTTGCCTCCATTTTTGCGAAAAAAGAAGATCGCATGGGTGATTTTTTTAATGCCGTGCTGCCGCCCCTGCTGGTGGTAGTCGCTTTCGCCGGACTGATCTATCTCCAGAACGATTTTTCCACCGCCGTGTTTGTCCTTCTCGTAGCTTTCATCATGTTTTTTGTGGCGGGTATACGGCTGATTTATTTCATCCTGGCGGGCAGCGTGGCGCTGCCGCTCTCTATCATTCTGCTGCTCACAAAGGAACACCGCGTTCAGCGGATCATATCCTTTCTCAATCCTCAGGCAGACCCAATCGGCGCCGGGTATCAGGTAATATCCGCCCGCACCGCTCTCATCCGGGGCGGTATCTGGGGGACCGGGTTGGGACTTGGGACGAAGAAGATGGGGGGGCTTCCTGATGCGCATTCTGATTTTGTGTTTGCCGTCCTTGGTGAGGAAACCGGGTTTATCGGCGTCATTTTCATTCTCACCGTGTTTATCGCTTTTGCCGTCAGGGGATATCTCATCGCGGCCGGATGCACCGACCGTTACAGCTACTATCTCGCATTCGGCCTCACCACCGCGGTCATCACACAGGCGCTGTTCAACATTGCGGTTGTCTCGGGCCTGGTGCCGGCCACGGGGATACCGCTGCCTTTCTTTTCAACGGGAGGCTCATCTATCGTAGTAACGCTCAGCATGTGCGGTATACTCCTCAATCTGTCGAGATCTTCATCAAAACCGTTGGAGGTGGGGGGATGAGCAGTATAGCCGTGCTGAACGGCCTGTATAGCAGACGGCAGGCCGAGCCGGGAGGGAGGATACGCCGGCTTTTCCTGATTTTGATCGCGGTGCTGTTTGTTATCCTACTGATGGAAATTGTTTTCCATTTTGTGATTTCTCCCCGATTGCGGCTGACAAAAGTTGAAATCTCCGCCGGTGGCGCGCTCGCGTTGACCGACGAGACGATTATAAGGCTCGCAGGATTGAAGGGCGGTGAGACGTTTTTCGAGGTGAACGAGGAAGAAATTTCCGGACGGATTGCGTCTTTTGCACCCGTGAAGTCCGTGCAGGTAGAAAAAGTGTTTCCAAATACACTGAAAATCCACATACAACAGCGAGAACCCCTCGCCGTGAGTCTTTCAGAAGTGGAAGGGAGATCCGTGCCGATCATCCTCGATGAAGAAGGTGTCGTGTTTCAGATCGGTTCTTCGGTCTCGGATTTCGATCTGCCGGCACTTTCGGGCTTTACCTTTGAGAATATAGAGCTCGGACAGCGGGTGAATCGCGCTCTCACAGGTTTTTTCGAGAATCTGAAGAAACTGAAAAACGATTCGCCGGCACTTTACAACTTGATATCGGAATTGAAATTCGTTAAAAAAGACCGGGCCGGCTTTGAGGTGGTACTTTTCCCGCGGGACTATCGCGTGGCGGTACGTATCGGTTCTCGGATAAATGTCGATATCATGCGCAAGATACTCCTGGTGCTGGACGTATTTTCAAACCAGGGAATGATAACTTCTATCGAAGAGATAGATTTCAGAACCGAAACCCCGTTGGTCAGGTTCAAGGAGGAGTAACCGATTGCCTTCTGATAATATTTTTGTTGGCCTTGATATCGGTACCGTCAAAGTGTGTGCGGTTGTGGGGGAGCGCGATGAGCAGGGAAACCTCGAGATCATCGGCGTCGGCACGAGCCGGTCCAAAGGAATGCGCCGCGGGGTGGTTATAAATATCGAAGCGACGTTGAAATCTGTGGCGCAAGCGATAGAGGCGGCGGAGATGATGTCCGGCCGTGAGGTGCAGTCGGTAATAACCGGTATCGGCGGCGCCCACATAGAAGGAATAAACTCACGCGGTGTTGTGGCGGTATCCGGAAAAGACAGGGAGATCAGCCAGGAAGACATCAGGCGCGTGATAGACGCAGCAAAAGCGATAGTGATACCGATGGACAGGGAAGTGCTTCACGTCATACCCCAGGAGTTTATTGTCGATGATCAGCGCGGCATACGTGACCCCATCGATATGATAGGCGTGCGGCTCGAAGCGGAGGTGCATATCATAACCGGCACGGTGAGTTCCGCGGAGAACTTGATCAAATGCGTCAATCGTGCGGGTTTCAGAGTTCAGGAGATCGTGCTCGAATCCCTGGCCTCTTCCGAGGCCGTTCTGACCGACGATGAAAAGGACCTGGGGGTTTTGCTGATAGACCTGGGAGGAGGAACTACAAACGTGCTCGTGCACGTCGACGGGGCGCCCTATCACACCGACGTCATCGCGATAGGCGGCCAGCAGGTGACCAGCGATCTTTCAATTATGCTCAAGACACCGGTGGAAGCGGCGGAGAAGATCAAGCGTGATGCGGGGAGCTGTTTTTTGGATCTCGTTGACGGGGATGAGGAAGTGATCATTCCGGGTGTGGGCGGCTGGCCGGCAGCCTCAATACCGAGAAAAGAGATGTGCCGGATAATACAGCCCCGGATGACGGAAATTTTCTCGATGGTCAGGGACCAGCTCGAAAAGAAGAGCCTTTTGCGGCATCTGGGCGGCGGCGTGGTTGTAACCGGCGGAGGTTCGCTGCTCCCGGGTGTGGCGGAGTTATCGCAGGAGGTTTTCGGCGTTCCCACACGTGTGGGGTACCCGCGCAAGCTTGGCGGGCTGGATCCGGAGTATCGCAGCCCCGAGTATTCTGCGGCGGTCGGTCTGGTGTGTTACGGCGCCGCCGCTGCCCAGGCGGGCGGCAGAAACGAGGCCGCCTCAAAAAAACCGGCGGACAGCTTCATCGGAAAATTGAAGAATTGGATGAAAGAGTTTTTCTAAAAGCACATACATTTCTGGGAGGGGGACATGCATATTGAATTGATAGACGAAGGTATAACCGATCCTACCGTAATAAAAGTAGTAGGCGTTGGAGGCGGCGGCAGCAATGCCGTCAACCGCATGATTGCCAGCGGTCTGAAGAACGTTCAATTCATCGCCGTAAACACCGATCAACAGGCGTTGAAGCTTTCCAGGGCCGAGACAAAATTCCCCCTTGGAAGCCAGTTAACCGGCGGTCTTGGCGCAGGCGGCGTACCGGAGGTGGGCGAAAAGGCCGCTCTCGAAGACAAATCCGAGATCGGCAACCTTCTTGAGGGCGCGGACATGGTTTTCATAACCGCCGGGATGGGGGGCGGCACCGGAACCGGAGCCGCCCCGGTAGTGGCGCAGATAGCCAGAGACATGGATATCCTCACCGTTGCGGTCGTCACAAAACCCTTTGATTTTGAAGGCCGGAGGAAGATGCAGATCGCCGATGAAGGCATCCGCAGATTACGCGAAGCCGTGGATACGCTCATCATTATTCCCAATCAGTATCTTCTCAAAATCGTCGACAAACGGACACCCATAAGAGAAGCCTTCCTCATGGCGGATGACGTGCTCCGCCAGGGAGTCCAGGGGATCTCAGACCTCATCACCCGGGCAGGCGAGATAAACATAGATTTTGCCGACGTCCGGACGATTATGAAGGGACAGGGTGACGCCCTCATGGGAATCGGTGTGGGCCATGGCGATAACCGGGCGGTGGATGCGGCAACGAATGCCATCAACAATCCTCTCCTTGAGGATGCGCGTATCGAAGGCGCAAAAGGAATTCTCGTCAATGTTTCAGGCGGGGCGGACTTTTCGCTGACTGAGTACGAGGAAATAGTCAAGATCATCACCGCCAATGCGGATTCAGACGCGCTTATCATTCCCGGGACGAACCTTGATGACAGCAAAGAAGACGAGATACAGGTCACTGTCATAGCGACGGGTTTCAATTCGCAGCCCAAAGCCGCGCAGAGCGAACAGGCTGAAGAAGAAGAGGGTGATGAAATTATCAAATACAAGGACTGGCTGAAAATGCGCGAAGGCATCATCAAGGTACCACCGCACGAGTACCTGCTCGGGCGTAATTCCGAGGAGACGGACCTTGGCATACCGACGGTCCTCCGGGGCGACAGAATGATCCCCGGGGAAAAGGCGCTGTAGACAAAGTGAAGTACCGGATGCTGCTGTCGGAGTTCGAAGACCATTTGAGGGTCGGGAAGCGGCTCTCCCCGCTGACGGTGGATACCTATATGCGCGAGTGCAGGAGCTTTGCGTCGTATCTCGAAGAAAACGAAGTCGGGATCGATGAAGCTTCCCAAATTCATCTCATTGATTATCTGGCGGAAAGGCAGGAGCGGGACGGTATTGAGCGACGGACGATGGCAAAGGTAATCAGCAGTATTTCAGGTTTCTTCAAATTTCTGGTACTCGAAGGGAAGAGAGCGGACAACCCCATGGAGCTCATCGACATGCCCAGGCTCGGAAGAGCGCTGCCGGCGGTCTACACGATAGACGAAGTAGACGAGCTTCTGTCATCTATCGACATATCAAATCCCTACGGTCTGCGGGACCGCGCTCTGTTCGAGCTTGTCTATTCCTGTGGATTGCGGATCTCCGAAGTTGCGGACCTCCAGATCAATCGGGTTTACACGGACCAGGACCTGATCCTGGTCCGCGGAAAAGGAGACAAAGAGAGATACCTCCCTCTCGGAGAAGAGGCGAAATACTGGCTCCAGAAGTACCTGTCTGAGGGCAGAGAAAGACTCCTGAAGCAAAAACGCCGGGGCGAAACGCATCTGTTTCTCAATAGCCGCGGAACCGGTATTTCAAGAAAGGGCATCTGGAAACGGTTTCATGGCATAGTTGAAAAAGCCAAGTTCCCTTCATCAAAAGTTCACGCATTACGGCACTCGTTTGCGACCCATCTTCTGAAAGGGGGCGCGGACTTACGGAGCGTCCAGGAGTTGCTCGGGCACGCGGATATCAGCACGACGCAGATCTATACGCATCTTGATAAAGAGGACCTGCGGTCGTACCACAGGGAATTCCATCCAAGGGGGTAAGAGGCTTCAATCAGAACCGGGGTACCGGCGGTTATTGTAGGCGAGGGTATGAAAAACGGCGGAGCACGGGTAATTAGAATCCTCATCATTTCGGTGTTGGCTCTTGCGGGCTGCGATCGGGAAGACGAAATACTACTCGATGATCTGCTTGAATTGGAGGACGGGGAGACGACCGGCGCTACCGTCGACGAGCTCAAAGACGCAATCGGACTTCTCAAGAAAGAGGTTGAACGAACGGTGGAGGCGGGTATACAGCTGGTCAGCTACTACAAGTCGGTCGGCCAGCAGTACATGAGACAGGAACTCTTTGGGCTTGCCGCGGATTTTTACCGGAAAGCGCTCGATTTGCAGCCCGGGAACCCGCTGGTGGCGTATCGTCTGGGGGTTTGTACCTCTCAGGTCGCCAGATCACAACCCGATGAAACGGGTCGCATCGCGATATCCGAGAGAGCACTGGAATACCACCGGTATGCGCTGCAACTTGACCCTGGTCATGCGGACGCGCTCTACGCCGCTTCAGTTCTCTGCATCTTTGAGCTTGATAGAATCGGTGAAGCGGAAGGATACCTTGAAAGACTCCTGGCTTCTCAGCCGGGCCACGTAAGAGGGATGTTCCTCCTCGCCAGGGTCTACTCCTCTCTGGGTGAGATCGATGATGCCGTTGCGCTCTACGACAGAATAATCCGCGACAGCGGGAATGAGGAAGAGATTGAGCAGGCAAAGACAAATCGCGCAGCGTTGATCGGGAGCAGTGATGTCGGATAGTTTGATTATTGCACTGGCTTTAAACAGAATACGATCCATCTCATGCGCGGAGAAGCTGCGCCTCGCCGGCACGCTTCGGTCGTTGCACGACCTGGAAACGCTTTCTCTCGGTGATCTTGAAAATACTATCGGGCGCAGAACGAGAATCCGCGTCTGGGAGCCCGAAAACTGGGTCAAACAGGCCGAACGTGACGAAAAAGGCTTGACCGCGGGCGATTTCAAATGCAATTTCTACTCCGAGAGGGATTATCCCCCGCTTCTGAGAGAGATTCACGACCCGCCGTTTCTCCTGTTTTATCGCGGAACGCTCCCCCCGCCGGAGAGGCCGGCGCTCGCCATTGTTGGAACACGCTATCCGACCGGTTGCGGCAGAAAAGCGGCATTTGAACTTGGTCTGGAGGTGGGAAAGGCCGGGATTCCGGTCGTATCCGGATTGGCGAAGGGAGTAGATACCGCGGCGCATGAGGGAAATACCGCCTCCGGCGGGAGGTCGATAGGCGTCCTCGGTTGCGGCATCGACCGTATCTATCCGTTATCAAGCGCGGGTGCAGCGAGGCGGATGCTCGACGGCGGAGGGTGCATCATCTCCGAGTATGGCACCGGAGTGCCGCCGCTGAAGTATCACTTTCCGGAGCGGAACCGCATTATCGCCGGAATTTCCCGGGCCGTGGTTGTTGTCGAAGCCCCCGAAAAATCCGGGGCCCTTATTACCGCGGAGTTTGCCCTTGAGGAGGGCAGGGACCTCTATGTTCACGGGCGCTGCATCGCGGGGCGGATCAACGGAGGCTGCAGACGTCTTGAGTCTGAAGGCGCCGAATTGGTGGGGAACGGGAGTGACATCCTGCGCGCCTGGGGATTCGGTAATGGATCGGTTTCCAAACCGGCGGATGAAACGCGGGAGTCCTGGAGCAAGGACTCCGGGTGCGCCATTTTGCAGAAGGAGTTAGAGGGACAACTTGTAAGCTACGCAGGGGAGTACTACGAAAG
>JAFGHN010000004.1 GCA_016930115.1 Spirochaetales bacterium
CGCGCGCGCAGGCGCAACCACGCGTACACGGCCCCACCTATCGTCCAGGCGATAAATACGGAGAGAAACAACATGCCGCTCTCATGAGTCGAAAGATCAACGAGCAGAATCACAATGATGATAAGGGCCAAAAGCAGCCCGGTAACCGGCGCGATATAGTAGAAGGCGCCTTTGAGTTTCAATCGAGACCGGCGGTAGCCTTCGGGGTTCATGCTCCTGAACCTGAGCGCTCCGCCCATCACCGGGATAAAAATGATGATTCCGCCGATGGATGCGAAAATCGCAAAGGTTTCCACCCTCTCCCCGGCTGCGAGCAGAGCCGCTGCCGAAACGCAGAATATGATCGTCAGGAGCCAGTGGGGAGTGCCGAACCTCCTGTTTATCCGGGCAAGCCCCTGCGGTAAAAGGCCATCCTCGGCGATCATGATGAGGGACTTGGTACCCCAGAGAAAAGTCGCGTTGAGGGTGGTCACCACCGCCAACAGCCCTCCTCCAAGGATGAAATAAAACAGCGGGAAACCGGAGAGAAACATTCCAGCGATCCCGGCGAGCGAATCGACCTCGGCGCCGCCCCATTTTCTGATACCTCCCGCCACCAATCCCAGCAGCACGTACATCACCGTCACGGCCGGGATGGTAATGAAGAACGATCTGGGTATGTTACGGGAAGGGTCCTTTATTTCATCGCCAAGCTCGACAGCCGCGTTTGAACCGAGAATGGTGAAAGTCAACACCGAAGCCGCTACCGCAAAACCGCCCGCCCCGCCGCCGAAGAAAGGCGTGAAGTTCTCCATTCTGATGTCCGGTATACCAAGCGCGATAAAGAGCGCCAGCGCGGAGAGCATGATAACCACGAGCGCGGCCTGCACCCACATCGCTATTTTCGCTCCAAGAAGATTGCCGAGGTAGAAAAGGAACAGAAGCGCAAGCGCCACGGGCAATTTCGGTATTGCCGGAAAAACCGCCGCGATGAAGTTGGCGCCGGTGAGCGCAAAGAGCGGAAACAAGCCGAGAAAAGCGCCGATGATATAGGCCCAGACACCCGTAAATGAGGCAACCCTTGAAAAATACCGGGCGCCGTACACGTACGTGCCGCCGGATATCGGCTCCGCGGACCCGAACATGCCGAGCACAAGCATACTGATCGTGACAGGCACCGCCGCGGCAAGAAAGGCCAAGGGTATGCTGGGACCGGTTCGGGCCAAGGCTATGCCTGTCAGCGCGAAAACTCCCGCTCCTATTGTCTGGCCGATCTCAATCCCGATGAGGTGGGGAAGCCGGATAGTGCGTACAAGGCGGGCCCGTTCCGATGTATTTTCCATAATCGGAGTATAGTGTACGAGAATGCCCATCGCGTAAATACCGCTTGGATGGATCTGTCGGGCGCACTATAATACAAGTACCGGCAGCGGCCCCGCCTTTGTCCCGGGGATCCGAGCTGGGTAAAATGGAGGGATAGCAGAATGAATAAGAATTTGCTCGATGGAGTAAAAGAAACGCTCCTGATGGGGCCCGGCCCTTCCTCAGTTCGGGAGAGTGTGTACAAGGCGATGGGGAAACCCACCATAGGCCATCTCGATCCGTATTACTACAAAATCATGAACGGGATCAAGGAACAGCTGCAGACTGCATTTGAAACGAAAAACCAGGTTACGTTATCCATATCCGGTACCGGGACGGCCGGCATGGAGACCTGCTTCGCCAACCTCATTGAAAAGGGCGACCGGGTTCTCGTGCTCATCAACGGATATTTCGGCATGAGAATGAAAGACATGGCACAGAGAATGGGCGCGAAAGTAACCGGGCTCGAGTTTGAGTGGGGGACCCCGGTCGATGTGGGTACCGTCGCCTCGGAGCTCGAAAAAAACGACTACAAAATTGTCGCGCTCGTTCACGGCGAAACTTCCACAGGCGTTCGCAATCCCGCTCAGGAGATAGGCAAACTGGCGAAGAAAGCCGGGGCCTTGTACCTGGTTGACGCGGTGACCACCTTTGGCGGATTGAGAGTACCTCTCGACGCCTGGAATATCGACGCGGTGTATTCCGGTTCCCAGAAGTGCCTCTCCTGCCCGCCGGGACTTTCGCCGGTGTCGTTCTCCAAGCGGGCTTTCAAGAAGGCAACCGAGAGAAAAGATAAGATTCCGAACTGGTACCTGGACATAGGTCTCATAGCGAACTATTGGGAAGACAAGAAGCGGGCATATCATCACACTGCCTCGAGCAATTTGAACTACGCGCTCTATCAGGCGCTGTACGACTTCATCAAGGAAGGTCCCGACAAGGTGTTTGCCAGACACGCAGAGGTGCACCGCTATCTTGTCGGCAAATTGGAGAAGCTGGGGCTGAAGATGTTTGTAGCCGAAGGTTCGAGGCTTCCGATGCTCAATGCCGTCGTGTGCCCGGAGGGAGTGGATGAAGCTGCTGTCCGTAGAAAGCTTCTGAAGGATTATCACATAGAAATCGGTTCGGGTCTCGGCCCGCTGGCGGGCAAGATCTGGCGTATCGGTCTGATGGGGCACACGGCGCGCAAAAAGAATGTAGACACGTTCATCGCAGCGCTGGGAGAGCTACTCTGACAGACCAACCTGATTGCGGGGAATATCCATGCCGGGAAATCACCTGGTTTTTGATGCTTTCAGCGCCTCGGAAATAGCTCCGGACCAATATGATCCCAACATATACGCCTACCGGTACAGGAACGGTGTGCGTGCAGAGTCCATAAGCGGATTTGCCGACGTCAAGCGGAGGCTCGAGCACCTGCTCATGGAGAAACCGTACACCACGGAGCAACTTTCGAGAGAGCTTTCTTTTGACAGACCGCTTCTGCAGAAGATACTGGATTACCTTTTTACCCATACCGGCGAAATTGCCGCGCTGGATATTCCCCATCAGTCGACACTGTATATCTGGGCGAACAGAGAGGTCGCGGAAAACATCCGCACAAAGTTTGGCCTGGGAGCCGTGGGCGTGGATACCGACGACTACACGGCGGAAGATATCACCGCGATTGCCTCGTATCTCACAAACCTTCTGGTGCTTCACCCGTCCATCGAACTGCTCGATGACGCCATCGACAAATGCAGGATGATGCTGGATGCCGCGAGGTTGAGCCAGGCGTTTCAGCCGAGCGCGGAACTCGAAAACCGTATTTCCCTGCTCAAAAAAAAGTACGGAGAGCTCTGTGAGCGCCGCGAGGCGGAAATGGCGAAATGGGCGCGTGAAGAAACTGATGACGACCAGCCCGCCGAGGCGGACGCGAGCATCGACTTACTACCGGACCCCGGCCAGGCGGGCAAGCTCTACCCTTATTCCACGCTCTATCTGCTGGGAAGCGGCCAGAACTATTCAGGGCCCGAAATGCTCAAACACATCAGTGTCGATGATCCCGAGCTGTCCACCATGAGCTTTGCCAATTTGAGCCTGCTTGTGGTCGAGCTCGATACATTCACTGAAGATCTCGAGACCGGCCGCAGCGTGCTCGGGCTGGTTGAAACCTACCTGAGCAGTTTTTTCCCCGGCAAAGGTCTGACGGTCAAATTCAGAAGGATTACCGGTGTGAGACACAAGCGTCATGTGGAGAGATTGCTTCACGAAGAAGTGCTGAGGATTCGCAAGCGCGGTTATCACGTAGTCACCTAGGGCACCCGTCAGGAAATTTCCGCCGGATTGTAGGGCGTGACCTGGTACACATAATAGTTGAGCCAGTTCGAGAACAGCAG
>JAFGHN010000210.1 GCA_016930115.1 Spirochaetales bacterium
ATATCCTCCCTGTGGATTGAATTGTCCAGGTAATGAGCAGGCTGCAATTACCTTGCCGGCAACCTGTCAGGCCGCTATTTTGCTTGAAAAATATCGATTAATCAACGCCGCGAGTTGCCGGGCGGGGCGCAGCGCGGTGGCGGGGCGGGCGGCATGCGGCCGGAGCGGCGCCGGAGAACGCGCGCACTTCGGCGCGGAGTAGCGCAAGCAAAGCGGCAAAAAATGTTGTCATGAATACTAAATATGCCTATAGTAAAGGAGACACAACGTGGAATCGATAGAATCGATTCTCGAGCAGGAGCTCGAGGGTGCAGTCGACATCAGGGACAAGAAGTTCCTTCGCAGATATATTGCCCTGATGACGAGAAGCTTCGTTATAAGGGAAGAGCACATGACCGAGATCGGATCACTTCGCAGCGATATACAGGTTCTCGCCGAATCGATGAAACAGGGATTCGAGCGCATCGATAGACGTTTCGAGGCTGTGGACAAACGCTTCGATGACGTGAACAGGAGATTCGACGACGTCAACAAGCGATTCGATGACGTCAATAAGCGGTTCGTCATGATGTTCAGCTTCATCACGATCGGTTTTGTCGTGCTGTCGACGCTGGTTACGCTGTATCAATTCCTTGGTTGATTTCGCCGGCGAAATGTTGCCGCGATTGCGGCGTCCGTGTTCATCAGATGGCTTGGGGACCAGATCATCTCCTTGTGTGATCCTGAACCCTGTCATACAATGGCCGCGTATGGTGATGCGTATTTTTGCTGCGAGATTAACTTCCATATGGAGCGCCGTCTTGGCGATGTGCGGCGCGGCAGCTTTGCTGCTGTTGGCATCCTGCGGCCCCAAGCCACTTGACCCGCGTGGTGAAGTCAACCTTTGGGCGCCGCAGGAAATTGCCGAGTTGCACGCCGCTGCCGATTCTTTCGAAGGTCTCTCCCTGAATCTGACCATCGCCGGCGAATCGTGGCTCACAAGACTGAAACAGAAAAAAGAACCACCAGATCTCATATATACGGATTGGAACTGGGACGTTGCGGAGGGGTTTCATGCAGGCATGCTGCTCGATCTCTCTTCCTACTTCGACCGTATGCCGGTGACCGACAAGATTCGGCCCATATTCCTGCGCCAATCCATCGTGAATCCCGGTGTAAAATATTTCCTGCCCGCGGCTGCCTATTCATGGGGGCTCTTCTACAACACGGCGATATTAGCTTACTACGACATACAGATCCCCGAGAGTTGGGACGGATGGCCAGGCTTTCTGGAAGCGCTGAAAGGCAACGGCGTTGTACCCATCGCCCTGGGGGCCTCTACCGGATGGCCGGCTTTAGGCTGGCTTTCATATCTCGATCTGCGGCTGAACGGGTCGGTGAAGCATTTCGAGCTCCTTGAAGGGAGTCGACCGTTCGACGATCCTTCGATGACTGTGGTGTACGATACCTTCGCGGGGTGGCGTGACAAAGGGTACTTCAATGCCGACGCCTCGAAAATGAACTGGATCACTTCACTGGAACTTGTCGGATCCGGACGAGCGGCGTGTGTGCTGATGGGAAGCTTCAGCGCGCCGAGATTCGCGAACAAGGACCACATCGCGTTTGCACCAGTCCCCACCGCCGGCAGCGCGGGAGACAGCGGTGAGCTTGCAGTCGTCGAGGCCTTCCTGATAACTCGTGAAGCCCAAGCGCCTGAGGCCGCGCTGTCTCTCGCGCAAGAATACGTGGCGACAGGTATACCTCGGCAAACGAGAGGCAGGTATCTTTTGTCCGTCCTGGAACTGGGAGACGCCGTCACCGCCGTACATGAGGACCTCACGGCCGTGCAGCTGGAGATCTTCAGGTCGGCGGGTTTCCTCTTGCCGCAGATGGACCGGTACCTTCCCGCCCAGGCTGCTTATGATATCAACAGGGTCATGGCCCGGTTCCTCAACCCTGATTTCGATATGTCCGCCGCGGACCTTGCCCGCATACTCAAGAATATCCGCCCGTAAGGGAGCTTACGTATTGTGACAAAAAACCGACTATGGATATTGATAATCGTCGTTTTTATTGTTGTCTTGACTGTCATCGTGATTTTTATTGCACGGCGCAGCGTTCCATCGCAGCCAGCAAAAGAATCGCTGACCCTCAGCGTCCCTGACCTGACGGATGCAAAAACGCTGTCCACATTGAATGCGGTTATTGACACATATAACTCGCAGAGCTTGAAATATGCGGCCGCGGTCACCTCGGCGAAGAACGCTGAAGCGGACCTGCTGTTCGGCCCCTATTGGGAAGGCGCCGTCGTCTGGCGGAGCATGGGTTGGAGGCTCTGGGCGCGGCTCGAGCGGCTTGCCGCCTTCGAAGCCGCGTTCGGTGCCCCCCTCATCCTCCCGTTGCGTGAAGGGAGCGTGGATGCGGAGGCTTTCCGCGCGATGCTGGACGACCTCCGCGATGCAGGCACGGTCCCGCTGGTGATGCCCCGAAGCCCTTCCGCGTACTCCGAGGCCATGGAGTTGTACCTCGGGCGTGCCACCGCCGATCCCGCGGGCGGAGCGGCCGCAGCGGACGGATGGATAAGCGATGGCCGGCTTTCCCGGGTCCCGGACCTCCGTGCCGCGGTCAACGCCCTCGAAAAAAATGAAGCTGTTTTCATTCTCGCGGACGATTCGCTCCGCGACTTTCTCCGCGTAACGCCGCAGAGCCATTTTGAAGGGTTCCCTCTCCCCGGGAGCACCGCTCCCGGCGCGTCGTGGGTCATAGGAAAAGGCGAAGGGTTTGTCATCCCGGAAACCGCGGGGAACAGAGCAGGCGCGCTCGACCTCCTTACTTTCCTCACGAGCAAGGGGATCGCCCGCGAGTTTTCACAGGAGCTTCCGGGTTATTTCTACTATTGGACCGAGACTCCCGTTCCCGGGGCGCTCCCGGATGTGCATGGGCCGGCGGTGTTTCTGGATGTGAAGCCACGCTGAACCAAGGGCACGATCTGAGCGGCGGGCTCTTTGGTAACCGCCCGGGTCGTCACGCCCCGGTGGCACGCCCTGCCGGGCGCACACAAAAAAGTCCCGCGCGGGCCTTGAGGCCCCGCGCGGGTTTATTCCGCTCAAGAATCGTCCTGTTCAATCTCCCCGTCAATAGTTCGGCATGAGTTTCCCGTACTCGAGCCTGGAGCCGAACCAGCCAAGGACCGGTAAGGTGTCGCTGGAGTAGGCGCCGACGTGCACCCGGTTGAAGGTGGGCGCGCCCCCTTGCGGCGTGCTGACCGCCGGGATCGTAATCACCTCCCAGTTGCCTGAATAGGTGTCGTCCGCGCCGCTGCTTGTCGTACCGTGCAGGAGGCTTCCGGTCGTAGCATCAAACTTCGGGAAAGCAAAGCGGATGGGCTTCTTCGTGCCGTTGTAGGAATCCGAGTAGTAGGCAATCATCGGCTGCACCGGAGTTCCGGCATCGAGACCAGTCAGGTTGTCGTTTTTCAGCAGCATGATGTTCGTCAGCGTTCCGGCGGAGAGGTAGTTATCTATATTCACGATACCGTCGACGGTTGGCGGATCAACAAGAGTACCGCTATTCCAGGATACCCGCGCCATCCGCAAGTTGGCTTCATCAAAATCGTAATATGCAACGTAAAGCTTGTCCGTTCCATTGGAAACGATCGAGACGTGTTTGCCTACGTCGCCACTCGAATCGAGAGTCGCGATGTTCCAGGTCGAACCCGTTCCGCCTTGCCTGGAGGTGGTGATGGTTGCGACAACGGTTGTGTCATCCATAGTCTGCGGATTGGTGTCCGTCGCGTCCCCCGCGGCATACGGAAGGATGTAGAGCCGCTCTTGATCTTCGGCATAAAGCTGCGCCTGGAAAGTCCCCTCGGCGTTGATGGCGTCGCGAGTCGCGGTAGTTACCCTCTGTCTGTTTCCATTGAATGTACTGAATCCGTTAGCGTTGACCCTGATGTCGTTCGGTTGGGTTGCCCCTGCGGGCTTAGTCGCCGATTGATCCGCAGTGACATCGTACCAGACATCGTACCCGTCGGTTCCACTGTAGAT
>JAFGHN010000005.1 GCA_016930115.1 Spirochaetales bacterium
AGTTTTTTCCCCGGCAAAGGTCTGACGGTCAAATTCAGAAGAATTGCCGGTGTGAGACACAAGCGTCATGTGGAGAAATTGCTGCACGAAGAAGTACTCAGGATTCGCCAGCGCGGTTATCACGTAGTCACCTGAAACATCTGTCAGGAAATTTCCGCCGGATTGTAGGGCGTGACCTGGTACACATAATAGTTGAGCCAGTTCGAGAACAGCAGATGGGAATGGCTGCGCCAGTTCACAATCGGCGGATGCGCAGGGTCGTCATTTTCAAAATAGTGTTCGGGAACCCTGATCTCCATGCCTCTTGCCCGGTCACGCTCGTATTCTTTCTTGAGCGTCAGCGGATCATACTCTGAATGACCGGTGACAAAGATCTGCTTGCCGTTTCTGGATACGGCAAGGTAAACACCTGCTTTCCCGGATTCTGCGATGAGCTCGATCTCAGGTACTTTCAGAATATCTTCCCTGCGAACTTCCGTGTGACGAGAGTGGGGCGCGACAAAGACATCGTCAAATCCCCGGACAATCGGTATGCGATGATTCAGGATGGTATGTTCAAAAACGCCAAACATCTTCTCTTTCAAGTGATGTTTCGGTATTCCGTAGAAGTGGTACAGGGCCGCCTGCGCCGCCCAGCAGATGTACAGCGTTGACGTGGCGTTGTGAACGGACCAATCCATAATCTCCTTTATCTCTTCCCAGTATTCGACTGCTTCAAACTCGATGTGTTCCACCGGAGCGCCCGTAATGATCAGACCGTCATATTTATTGTGCTCTATCTCTTCAAGGGTCTTGTAGAACATCTCCAGATGCTCCTCTGAGACGTTTCTGGACACGTAGGTTTTTGTTTTTAGGAGCTGGATCTCGACCTGGAGCGGGGAGTTGGAGAGCAGACGGAGAAGCTGATTTTCAGTGTCGATTTTCAAAGGCATCAGGTTCAGGATGGCAAGCTTGAGCGGCCGGATATCCTGGTGGATCGCCCGCGTTTCCGCCATGGCAAACACACCCTCGCTGCGAAGCAATTCGAGTGCAGGTAACTGATCGGGAATGACTATCGGCATGGCCTCAAATATACTCTAGTTGCCGCTCCCGGGCAAAAGGGAGCACGAATGCGGGGTCAACTGTGCAATTCTCCGGGGTGATGTAGTATATTTGACTGTAGGAGAGATGATATGAAGAAAACGGACAGTCGGAATAAAAATCTCACGAAAAACAGAAGGCATACAGCGCATGTATCGTCTTTGCCGGGCCGATTTTCTTACGACATATACAAGCGGGAGGAACACCTCAAAATCGCTCCCAAACATCCGGGAAAAGGGAGAAGCTAGCACCGGTTCATATTATGCCCGCACGCAGTTACGGCCGGCTTTCTTGGCTTCATAGAGCGCCTCATCGGCCCTTTTGAGCAGATCGTCAAAGCTCGAATCGTCTTCCGTGAGTGCGGCAACCCCCAAACTGGCAGTGATATTCGTTTTACCGTCCGGTACGGTTATGGCAATGGCAGCTATCTGCTCCCGCAGTCTTTCGGCGGCACGCAGCGCCTGTGCAAGGTTCTGATTGGTGTAGATCGTAACGAACTCCTCCCCTCCTATCCGGCCGAAAATATCACCGCCGCGGACTTCGTCCTTGCAGGTTTTCGCGAACTGCCGCAACGCCTCGTCTCCAACGTCGTGACCGTACCTGTCGTTGAGATCCTTGAATCTATCTATGTCGATCATGACTGCGCAAAGATCGTAACCATACCGTCTTGCCCTGTAGTACTCCCGCTCCGCCATCTCGAATAGATGCCGCCGGTTTGACACTCCCGTCAGCGCGTCCGTCGCGGCCATTTGCTTGAGTTTATTCTCCAGGTGTTTTCGTACGGTGACATCATGCATGACGACAAGCTTCCCTATCCTCCGTTCCTTCCTGTCTTTCAAATTGCTGATTCGCACCGCGAAGTACATATCGCCCTGATCGGTCTTCATGTCGATTTCCGTCGACGTGTCTTGGGCAATCGCCGCATCGAGTGAGGGAAAAAATGGTATTGCACCGTTGAGACGTTCGCCGATCAAAGACCCGTCCGCCACGTCAAAGAGCTCTGCGGCCGCCCGGTTTAGTTCCACAATTCTCCCGTTCTCGTCGAGGATAATCACAGGATCCTGCAGGCTCAAAAATATTTCTTCCTTGGCGGCGGGGACGATGTCGAACAGGTTGAATCTAAAAAACCCCCAGGCAAAACTCGCGGCTACCACCGTAAAAGCTATCGGACCGGTGTCCATGTTGGGTACGGGACTCAAGCCTGCCACATAGACGCCGTTCGCTATCCATACCACCAGGATCGACACCAGAAGCACCAATGACTGCCCCCGGTACATCGGTACCGGCGACCGCAGACCGCGGATGATGATGATTGTGGTAGCAAGCGTTATCAGATAGTGGTAAGCGACGACGGCGTACCAGAGCGGCCCGTGTACAAGCCCCAGCATCGGGAAAGATCCTGTATCGATGACGTAAGTGCTGCTGTAGTGCAGGTTGTGCAGGTTATTGAGCCATACTTCGATAATGATCAGCCCAGCCATGACGAACAGCACGTAACCTATTTTCCGCGTGGTCGATGAGGTGAGGCCAAAAACGACAAACGCCATCATGAGAGCAAGCGGGGGCAGCGCGGCAATTCCGATATACTGCACTTTGGAGATGGCGAGGTTCACCTCTCTGCTGAATCCGAAATAGAGGAGGCCTTCGGTTAGCGACCATAATGCGGCCGAAAGGCAGAGGAAGACGAGAAACCTTTTGCCGCGTATGCGGCGATGCTGCAGCACGATGAAGGCAACCGTCAGGATGCCCAGCGCAGAGGCGAGGTAGGGTATGATATAGGGCAACCTCGGATCCATCCTCCTAAGCGTAGACCGAAGATGATAAGCTGTCTACTGTTTCTTGATTTGCGATTCAAGGATTTCCAGCATCTCTTCGTAACCGGTGGCAGTCATGAGGCGTCTTCTGAGGTCGGTTGCGCCTTTGAAATCGGATATGTAGGTTCTTGCATATTTTTTTAGAACATTGAAGTCCTTCCTGTCCTTCCATGTTTCTCTGTGGAGTGTCACGTGTTCTCTCATCATGGCCGCTTTCTCCCCGACAGTGAGAGTGGTTATCTGCCTTTCGCCGGCTGCGAATACCAGCGGGTTGCGTAGCGCGCCCCTCCCGATCATGACGCCGTCCACGCCGTAGATATCCGCGTATCTGCGGACTTGTTCACCACTTGTGACATCCCCGTTGCCTATCACGACTGCGGACGTTTTCATCCGGTCTCTCAGCGAAACGACTTTGCGGATTTCGTCCCAATCGGCATGAACATCATAGGTTTCCCTGGCGATCCGCCCGTGTACGATAAGCGCCGCCAGATTGTGGTCCAGGAGGAAGCCCGCCCATTCCACCGTTTTTCTGCACGCGTAGCCGATTCGCGTTTTCACGCTGACAGGCATCAGGCCCGCGCCCTGCATGGTGGCGCGGAGTATCTCATCAGCGAGGGACGGGTTCTCGATCAACCGCGCGCACGCGCCGGTCTTGATCACTTTCTTGACCGAACAGCCCATGTTCACATCAACACCGTCAAATCCCATCTCGCGGATGTCTCTCGCCGCCGCCTCGAAATTCTCGGGTCTGAGGCCCCAGATCTGCGCCACAATCGGGCGCTCGCTATCGGTGTACCGCAGCCTGTGGATCACCGCCTCCCGCCCCCCGGAACACATCCCGTCGACATTGACGAACTCCGTAAAAAAAACATCCGGTGGCGCGTAGCGCGCGATGATCTGCCTGAAAACCGTATCGGTCACGTCTTCCATGGGGGCAAGGACGGAGAACGGTCGCTTCAAATTGCTCCAGAAACTTGCCATAAACAGTGGGCTCCTTCAAAGCGGCGCCTGTCCGCGCACCGCCCCGGTTGAATGAAACTGCGATACGGTTACAATGAGCGAATGACCGAAAAACTATACTACAAAGATCCGTATAAACGCGAGTTCGACGGCGTTGTTACCGGCGTGCTCAGCGGCAACGACCGTCGCGTGCGCGTCACTTTTGACGCGACCTGCTTTTACCCTGAGGGCGGCGGGCAGCCTGCGGATCGGGGCACTGTAAACGGCGCGGTCGTCGTCGACGTGCGGAAAGAAGGTGAAGAGGTTGTCCATTTTTTTGATCAAGATCCGGGCTTTGTCCAGGGAGGCACGGTCCACGGGATAATCGATTGGGATCACCGGTACGACTTTATGCAGCAGCATTCCGGGCAACATCTGGTATCCGGGACCTTCTATCAGATAGGGGGTATCGGTACGGTATCGGTGCACTTAGGTGACGAGATTACCACCGTAGAGCTCGATGTTGAGTCGGTGGGTGATGAGGTCCTCCAACAGGTAGAGAAGCGGGTCAACCAGACTATCTGTATGAACCTGCCGATCCTGACCGAGTGGTTTGAAGAAGACGAGCTCGATGCCGATTCGCTCCGCCGCGAGGTGAAGGTATCCGGCTCAATTCGGGTTGTTTCCGTGGAAGACGGTGACCGTGTGGCTTGCGGCGGCGTTCACGTCGCGAGAACCGGTGAGATTGGGCTCGTCAAGCTCCTCGGCACCGAAACGATCCGGCGCCATGTGCGGACCATCTGGAAAATAGGCGCCAGGGCCTACGAAGATTATCGTCTCAAGACGGCGGTTACCTCCCGGCTGGTGGACCTGTTTTCATCGCCTCTCGAAAAGCTTGAAGAGGCGGCACAGAACACCATCGATAAACTCGCTAACGCGGAAAAAACGCTTCAAGACGCGGAGGGAAGACGGGCAGCTGAAACGGCGCGGTCGCTCTTGTCATCAGACGCGGAAGTGATTACCCAGGTGTTTGACGAGGAAGACGGCAAGTTCCTGAAATCGGTCGCCACGACGCTGATTGCGGAGGGAGGGCAGCTGTTCTGCCTGGTGAACCGCCAGGGCGGGAGGCTCCAGTGGTTCGCAGGCGTTCCGGCGGACAAAAGTGAAACAAACTTGAAGCCCGTGCTCGATGAAATTCTTCCACTCATCGAGGGGAAGGGAGGGGGCAAACCACCACTCTGGCAAGGCGTCGGCGGCAGGGTTGAAGCGGCTTTGGAGTTTCTTGCGGCGTTCAGGAAAAAGACAGCCTCTTGACGGCCCTTTGACGCCTTTGGCCGCTGAGGGAGGCCGTCTCCTTATTCCAGCTTCATCGCCCCGCATTCCAGTCTGGCAAGAACGGCGGCCATGAGGAATGCGAGCCTGTCAAAACGCATCAGTGATCCGTTGCGGGCGATATCTATGAGATGCGTAATGATTTCCCCTGAATCCCCGTGCTGATTCGAAAGACGTTCGGCCATGCGCCGGCTGAAAGCCCTCCGGTTGGATTGCAGGGTGCGTATGATGTCCGAGACCGTCGAAAGCGTTTCCGGGTCAACGCCGCAGTCCTTCATGTAATCAATAATACCTTCTATACCGTCCAGCGCATGATCCAGAAATTGCGAATAGAAACCGTAGAACCAGTCGCCGATACCCAGGAGATCGGCTATTGAAAGGATAATCTCATCGCGAAAGTAGGGTGGTGAGTTTTTCTGGTTCATTGCGTTGAAGAGGTAGGGCAGCGACGAGGTTGATTTCATGATGTCGAGGGCTGCGGCGGCGTAGATCTGCACCAGCGGCACCCGGCTGTTGCTCAAGATCGATTCTATTTTGGGTATGCTTTGCCTGTCGCCAAGATGCGCGAGCGCGAGAGTCGCCTCCGCCTGGAGAAGATAGTCCTCGGAAGACAGCGATTGCCGTAGCACCCTTACGCCTTTTTCGACTTTCTTCCGCCCCATGATGCGTGCCGCCGTATGGGCGGTGGTGAAGGCGTGGCGTCTGACCTGTGTAATGAGCGCATCCGCCACCTCGTCCGTAAGCGGCAGGTTCTCAAGCGCGCGCAACGCCCGGGAGCGGATGAAAAATCTGGGAGAGGTGAGCCGCGCAAGGATGTCTTTTACGGCCACGGGCGAATCCGATTCTGCAAGCGAGTCGATCACTCTCGCTTCCTCGTCAACTGTTGTCGAGGTATCGAGCTTGTGAAGAAGTGCGATGGTGCGCAGGTTTTTCAGTGAAAGGAAGATCTCGAGTGCCGAACGGATGGAAAAAGCGCCGACATTTCTCAATTTGATGATCAGCGGAAAACAGGCCAGGAGCAGCAGCAATATGATGAGGTAAAAGAATCTGAAAGCGTTGACCGGATTCGGCAGCGTCGCTTCCATGCCATGCAACAGTAAGCCGCCGGCTATTGAGCCGACGGCGCCGGCGGTGCCGCTCAAGACGTGGTTGAGAAGACCGAAATTCAAACGCTCATTGGTGTCCGTAATTGTGTAAAAATAGTTTTGCTGGGAGTTCGCGCCGCCGACCTGCCCAAAGTTGTACAGAAAGAACAACAGACCCAGGAACACAAACACCCCGATTTTTCCAAGCGGCGGAGAGCCGATGATGAGGATAACCGCAACACAGAGGATCCCGAGGAAGATCAGATACAACGCTTTCGCGCCAAGTCTGTCGATTAGCTTCCGCGCGATAAGCCCCATGATGATGACACTCAAGTTGCCGATGACAAGAAACAGCACAACCAGGTTGTCCGCAAGGCCGTAGATTTTCTTGGCGTAGACAATGATGAACGGGTTCGCGAGCCCGTTGATAAGCGCTACCAGGCTGGCAAGCGCGATAAAATACCTGAACTCGGGCCTTTTCATGCTGCGGCGGATGACCGCGAAGAGAGTGTTACCCGGTCCCGGTGTGTCGAGCGACGGCTCGGGCATTCTGAAAATAAAAATCGTCGATAAGAGGCCGGCGGCCATACCCGCGCATATCAGAACAAGGTAACGGCTCAATCTCGCATCGGGGCCCAGAAAAAACGAGACGAAGAGGTTCGTGGCAATGAGCATTGTTTGCACGTATATCTGCGCCCGCGCCAGAAATGCTCCTCTGTCTTTCCCTTCAGACAACGATCCCACCATGGGATCGTTGCTCACCATGCCCGTGCCCTTGAAAGAGTGGAACCCTACCATGGAAAAAAACACCAGGAGCAACGCGGCGGTCGTATTTCCCGCTGCCGACGCGGCGGGGGCAAAGAGGATCGGCGTCATCGCGATGTTTCTGAGTAGCCATGAGAACCCCCACTGGTTTTTCACGCCGACCCTGCGTATCGTCTGCCTTCCAACCAGCATCAGGAGGAGGCCGATATTCATCACCGCCGAAAGAAGACCGATAAAGAAGCTGTCCGCCCCCAGTCTCAGGGAAAACAATGTGAGAACGCTGCCGCTCAACGTCGTAAAGGAAATGACGTTGAATAACTCGAATATGAGGAAACTGTTCCGTCCTCTTTTTCTTTCTCTGGGCGTCAGCCCGCTTGTGGCCATACAGATATCTATAAATCGAATAGATTTTACTATCAAGTACCGGCACGTTGACTAACGCTGTCTCTATCGACGAAACTAAGGGAAAACGGAGGCGATGATGGCTGGTGGTACCGTTCATAAGACGATACGTCTTTTGCAGGACGCGCTGCACCGGCTCAACGTGTCGATCCCTTTGCAGGACCTCGAACGGATCGGCGTTATGGTGAACAGGGCAATGAGCGCCCAGGAGCGAAGTTTCCACACGCCGGAGCACATTTTTGACCTGGTCGAGCCGGGAAATCCGCATATAACGTTGGCCGCGCTGTTTCATGACATCGTCTATTATCAGGTCGATCAGGGGTTCACTCCTGAGATCGAAAAGAAAATCGGACCGTATATCGATATTGCCGAGGATTCAATCACACTCAAAAAGGATATTGACCCGGCGGACCGCGCCTTTGCGGGATGCTCGTCGGTCTTTGGGTTTACTCCCGGCCAGAAGCTCTCAACTTTTGGCGGTCTCAACGAGTTCTTGAGCGCGCTTGTTATGGATATCGAGTTTGAAGGCCGCGTTGCTGACAGGGACCTGCTTATCACAACCGCGAGC
>JAFGHN010000211.1 GCA_016930115.1 Spirochaetales bacterium
AGCATTCCGTCGGGTGATTCAACAACTACCCTGCGCGATCTCGTCATCAATATGTGCGGGCTGTCCCCCTGCGTTCCCTTCAGGAACTTTGCGATCAGCGGGATCATCTGGCGGCGTGTCGGTTCGCCGGCGATGCACAGGTCAAACTCCCCGTCATCGTTTTTTGAATCTGGCGCCATGTAAAAAGTACCACCCATCCGCCGGCCGTTCATGACGGAAACCATGATCGCGCGTTTGACTTCCTCAAAGGAATCGGTCTTGATCGACAGCGCCGGCGCGCGAAAGTAAAAAAACATCGTCTTCAGCGCTCCTATAAAATACCCGAGGAAACCCTGCGCCCAGGTGAGCTTGGCCGCCTCGAGGCCGACGATCGTGTCAAATCCCATGCCAATCCCGTTACCAAAGTAACGCTTGCCGTCAACCTCGGGTCCGGTTATGCACCCGACATCTATCCGCTTCCGGCGGTTCTCCCGCAAAGCGGCACACGCCTCGTCGAGCTTCCTGGGCACGCCGGCGCCGAAGGCAAAATCGTTCCCCCGGCCGACGCAGAGCATGCCGAAAGCCGGAACGTTCGCGCGGGAGTCTGCGCTTTCCTTGTACCGCATGATACCGTTTATGACTTCGTTTGCGGTGCCGTCGCCACCGGCTGCCACCAGTACATCAAAGTTACCGGCCTGTGCATTCGCAATTTCAACTCCATGGCCGGCGTGTTCTGTATATTCGACGGTGTAGTCGATCCCTGTGTCATCGAGGCACTGTTTTACCCCTGCAACTTTCTTGGCCGCCTTATTATTGGCCGCATGGGTATTATAGATAATCAGATATTTCATCCGCCCTTCCACCCTTCAACGAACTGTCTGTGTAGATTTGACCGCCATATTACCACGAGTCTGTCTCGTTTGAAAGCCGCGAGGTTTCTTCATATCGCCGATTTGTGATAGAATCAGCGCTTGATTCATAACAGATGTAAGGTGAGGTTCCCCGACATGACAGAGAGCGGTTCGACGGAAGGCGCAAAGGATTTTATTCGAGCTCAGATTGCCGAGGATATGGCATCCGGGCGTTTCGGCGGGAAGGTGATTACCCGGCTTCCTCCGGAACCGAATGGGTACCCTCACATCGGCCACGCAAAGGCTTTTCTTCTCGACTACAACGTCGCAGTTGAGAACAACGGCCACTGCAACCTCCGCTTCGACGACACGAATCCACTCAAAGAAGAAGCCGAGTTTGTCGAGGCGATCAAAGAAGATCTCCACTGGATCGGTATCGACTGGGCAGAACGCGAGTACTACGCTTCGGACTACTATCAGGCTCTCTACGATATGGCCGTTGTGCTGATAAAGAATGGGAAGGCATACGTGGACGACCTCTCGGCGGAACAGGTGCGAGAATACCGCGGGACGCTGACGGAGCCTGGAATCAATAGTCCCTTTCGAGAACGCAGCGTGGAAGAGAACCTCGACCTGTTCTGCCGGATGAAGAACGGCGAGTACGCCGACGGGGAAAAAACCCTGAGGGCGAAGATCGACATGTCCGCGCCCAATATCAACCTGCGTGACCCGGTGATGTACCGCATCATCCACGCGACCCATCACCGTACCGGGGATGCGTGGTGTATCTACCCCACCTACGATTGGGCCCACGGCCAATCAGACTCGATAGAAGGAATCACCCACTCGCTCTGCGATCTTGCCTACGAAGATCATCGCCCGCTGTACGATTGGTTCCTTAACGAGTTGGGGATACATCACCCGCGGCAGATGGAGTTTGCCCGTCTGGTTCTCGGTTTCACGGTATTGAGCAAACGAAAGCTCAGAAAACTCGTGGAAGAGGGTATCGTAGAAGGGTGGGATGATCCGAGGCTACCAACGCTCCGCGGACTCAGACGGAGGGGTTACACTCCCTCGATGATACGCGCCTTTATCGACAGGATCGGCATATCAAAAACCCACAGCATGGTTGATATGCCGTTGCTTGAGTACTTTGCCAGGGAAGAGCTGAATAAGACCGCCCGTCGCGTCATGGCGGTTCTCGACCCGGTGAAACTCGTCATAGACAACTACCCTGAAAACAAGAGCGAGGAACTGGAAGCCGAAAACAATCCTGAAGAACCCGCGGTGGGATCACGCAAGGTTCTCTTTTCCCGGGAACTGTTCATTGAACGCGAAGATTTCGCCGAAGAGCCGCCGCCAAAGTATTACCGGCTCGCACCGGGGAAGGAAGTCAGGCTCAAACACGCCTACTACGTTACCTGCACAAGTTTTGTCAAAGATCCGGTCTCAGGAAAGGTGAGTGAAATACACTGTACCTACGATCCGGCGACAAGGGGGGGCTGGTCTGAAGACGGCCGCAAAGTGAGGGGGACGATCCATTGGGTTTCGACCGATCACGCCGTGGATATTCAAGTCCGCCTGTATGACAGGCTCTTCACCCGTGAGAACATGGAGGAGACCGAAGACTATATCACCTATCTGAGTCCCCAATCACTGACGACCCTCGCCGGCTGCAAAATAGAGGACGGGGTCCTCACCGCCCCGGGGGTGGGGGTGCAATTTCTGCGCCAGGGGTATTTCTGCAGGGACTCGGCAGAGAGCGAAAACGGCACGCCGGTCTATAATCGGATTGTAGCGCTCAAAGACAGTTGGGCGAAAATAGAAAAAAAAGCAGAAAAAGCGACCTGATTGCACGCGCGGGGAGCATTGCCGCCCCGCATCGCGCCGGCAGCACCGCCACCCGCTCTATACCACGCGGATCTGAAAAAAACGCTTCTTGCCCGCCTTGAGCGTGATAACGCCGTCCTCTACCCAGCCTGCATCGATGACCGCCTCGACCTCTTCGACCTTCTTGTCGTTTACAGATGCTCCCCCCTGCACCACCAGCCGCCTCGCTTCACTTCTTGAGCTGCAAAGGTTGGTACGCGAAAAAAGATCGAGCACCTGGATACCCGCCTCAATCTCGCTCCGCGGTATCTCTATCGACGGGATCGCGTCGGTGCTCCCGGCTGCCGAACTGAAAGCCGCCGCGGCCGCTTCGCGCGCCTTTTCGGCCGTCTCTTTTCCGTGCACGATCGCGGTGAGCTCATAGGCAAGGACCTCTTTTGCGCGGTTAATCTCGCTGTCTTTCAGACCGCTGAGCTCTTTGATCTGTTCGAGGGGAAGAAAGGTGTATAGTTTGAGGAACTTCTCCACATCGGGATCGGCCACGTTTCGCCAGTACTGGAAGAACTCGTATGGCGGCGTGAGCCCGGGATCGAGAAAGAGCGAACCTTTCTCTGTCTTTCCCATCTTCTTCCCGTCCGAACGGGCCACCAGCGGAAAAGTGAGACCGTATACCTCGACGCCTTCAATTCTCCTGGTCAGATCGGCGCCGGAAACGATATTTCCCCACTGATCATCGCCGCCGACCTGCAGCCGGCAGCCTTCGCGTTGATAGAGCGTGAGGAAATCGTAAGATTGAAGCAGCTGATAGTTGAACTCGATGAACGAAAGCCCGGTCTCCAGTCTCATTTTGTAGGTTTCAAAACTGAGCATCCTGTTGACCGAAAAATGCCTGCCGATGTCTCTCAAGAAATCGATGTAGTTGAGACCGCCGAGCCATTCGTAATTGTCGACCATGATCGCCGAGCCGCCGTCAAAATCGATAAACTTGGCGATCTGGTTCTTGATGCTCTGCGCGTTCGACGCGATCTGCTCCTTTGTCTGCATTTTGCGCATCTCTGTCTTTCCGGACGGATCGCCTATCAGCGCGGTACCGCCGCCGACGAGTGCGATGGGGCGATGGCCGGCGCGGTTCAAGTGAGCCATGGCAAACAACGGCACCAGGTGACCGACATGCAAACTCGGTCCGGTAGGATCAAAACCGCAATAGAATGAAACGGTGTCCGACTCGAGAAGCTTTTCGAGCCCATCGATGTTGGTGCATTGCTGAATGAAATCGCGCGCGCGTAGTTCCTCCAATCCGGCCATCATCGATCCTCTCTCTTGTATTCTCTCATCGCCTTCCGTATCGTCTCGGCCAGGGCGTGGCGATCGACCCGTATCTGTTCCATCGAATCGCGGTAGCGGAGCGTTACGGTGTCGTCTTCCTTTGTCTGGTAATCCACCGTTATGCCGTAGGGAGTACCGATCTCGTCCTGTCTGCGGTACCTCCGGCCGATGGCGCCTCCCTGGTCGTAAAAGACGGAAAAGTCTTCACGGAGCTCAAGCTCGATCTCCCTCGCGATTTCGGCCAGACCGTCCTTCTTGACCAGCGGGAATACGCCGGCGGTGACCGGCGCGATTTTCGGGTGGAACCGCAAAACTACCCGCGGCTCCCCGTCGGCAACGTCCTCATCATAGGCGTCGGCGAGGACGGTGAGCACCGTCCGCGTGAGGCCCGCTGATGTCTCGATAACCCAGGGTGTGAAGCGTTCCTTCGTCTGGTCGTCGAGATACTGCAGATCCTTTCCGGAGTGTTCGATGTGTCTGGACAAGTCATAGTCGGTCCGATTGTGTACTCCCTCGAGCTCCGACCAGCCAAAGGGAAACTCATACTCAAGGTCGACGGCCTTCTTTGCGTAATGGGCCAATTCGCCGGCGCCGTGTTCATGCAGCCTGATTTTGGACCGACGAATTCCAAGCTTTTCGTAGTACTTCCGCCTCTCTTCAAGCCAATAATCAAACCATTTTTCATCCTCGTTGGGGTGAATGAAGTACTGCATCTCCATCTGTTCGAATTCGCAGGTCCGGAAAATGAAGTTCTTGGTGGTTATTTCGTTCCGGAACGCCTTTCCCGTCTGTGCTATCCCGAAAGGCACCTTGAGCCTGCTCGACTGGTATACATTCTTGAAATTGACGTATATCCCCTGGGCGGTTTCCGGTCTCAAGTAAACGATTGAAGAGCTGTCGGAAACCGG
>JAFGHN010000212.1 GCA_016930115.1 Spirochaetales bacterium
GTGATGATCAACAGCGTCATGAGGATATTCGAGGGTACTATCGGAAAGGCAAAGGTGCTATCGATCAGAAACAATTGAAGCGGCGAATCGGTGGGAAACGGTATAACGCCAAGAATCGCCGAGAGTACCGTTGCGACGATCAGCCCGGCGAGCGCCCCGCCCAAGGCGAGGACCAACGCTTCGGTGAGAAAGATATTGCGTACTTCCGTACGCTGCATACCGATCGCCCGCAGGGTGCCGATCTCCCTGGTCCTTTCGATAAGCACCATCCTGAAGGTGTTGAGCAGACCCACCATCGTAATCACCAGCAAAACGATGAAAATGACATAGGAAACCGTATTGAGCACGTTGACCATGCTCGTCACCGCTTCCATCATGTCGCTCAGATTGAGCACGTTGAAACGGGTGCCCTCCCATCTGTCCGCGTCCTCGACCTTGCTGGAGAAAAGCGACCCTCCGCCCATGAGCGAAGCCATCCCCATCATCCGTGAGCGCATACCGGCGATCCCTGTCTCCTGTTCTTTTTCCGGCTCCATCCTGCCGATGGACCGCAGATACGATACGAGATTTGCGGTGACTGCATCCGCCGTGACGGGATTGGCCAGCGAGATATTCAACACCTGATAATCTTCCGCGTCCAGGCCGATGAGCCCGTTCAAGAAACTCTTGTCCGCGTAGGCCGATGAGAAGCTGAACATCGAGTCCGCTTTGGTTATCGCCCGTACTTTGAACTCGCCGACATTCTGCTGGCCGGTCACCGTGCTCGTCCGCACAAGCACGGTCTCGCCCACCTGAACGCCGATATCTTTGGCGGTGTATTCCGGGAGAATGATCGAATCCGCCGCCATCGTCGCCGAAATGCTTCCCTCTTTCACATCCAGGCTGTCGATCAATTCGGGCTCATCGGACCAATCAACACCCTCGACAGAAACCGGCGCGCTCATCGACCCGAAGATGATCTCGCCTATCGTGCGGGACCTGTAGGTCTTCTCCGCGATCCGCGCTCCGCCGTGAGCAAGGGCTTCGTCAAGGACCTCCTTGTCACGTACTACCGACACCTGCCCTCCTGTCGCCGTCAGCTCCTGGCCAGTGATATAGATCTGTCCGCCGAGCATATCTGTAAAATTGGCCGACGCGGTATCCGTAACGCCCTTTGTGAAACTGCCGATCAGCGTGATGATCATGACCCCAAAAGCGATCGCGCCACCCAACAAAATCGATCGTTTCTTCTGTCTCGTGATGTTCCGGACAGCTATCTTTGTAACATTCACTTACGCTTCTCCTAGTGGGTATCCATTGCCTGCCGCGGTTCGATACGCAACGCGAGCTGGGCCGGGTAAACGCTGGCGATGACCCCGGCGGCGAGCATGCCGATGAGAGACACGATAATGGAGCCCGCCGAGATGACCGGCCTGATCACCGACCCGCCGGCAAGCATCTGCAGAATCAGACTTTGAGTCTCTATTCTTGCGGCGCCCACGATACCGATAGTGAGAGATCCGAGGAGAATTCCCAACCCGCCGAAAAACAGCGAGATGACGACGGTCTCCAGGATGATCATCCGCCTGACAAAGGATTTCTGTGCCCCGATCGCGCGCATGGTGCCGATTTCACCGATCCGTTCGGTCACCGATATGACGAGGGTATTCATGATGATGATTACCGCGACGACCGCTATGATGATGATAATCACGTTGAAGACAAGCCTGAGCGCGGCGGTCATTTCGGCCACCTGCCCGGCGGCCTCTATCCAGCGATAGGCCGTAACGTCCATATCTCTCGCGGTGAACTCCCCGTTAAGCTCGCGAACGACCTTCCGGATCTGCGACTCATCCTCCAGCCGGATGAGCAGGTAGTGCCAGGCATCGGGATTCACCGCGTTATAGAGCTCCCGATCGGAAGAATCGCCGGCCGAGGCTATCGGGCGGTCGGATTCGGATGTGACCGGCGCATCTTCTTGAATAAACGAATCCTCGGCGCCAAAGAGAGAATCTTCATCCACGGACCCAAGGCCGCTTTGTTCGTCCTTCGTCAGCACCGCTTCAAGATCGGTAATCTGGGTCATCCCATTGAGGACCCGCATGTTTTCCACGTCAAGGTAGGAGGTCATCATCTGGCTCGCGACGGTTACGTCGTATATGCCGACGACGGGAACCTCGCGAATTTTCATCCCCGCGGTGAGGGTCGTTCCCGTAAGAATCACCGGATCGCCTATATCGACCGTCTCGGCGGATGACTCTTCGAGCATTTCGACGGCGCTTGCGGAGAGTACGATGCCTTCCTCCCCGGGTGAGAGAAACCGGCCTTTTTGAAGCACGATATTGTCCGGGAAAAACTTCACGTAAAGCCCGGGATCCACCGCTAAAAGCTGGGCGAAGCCACTTCCCTCCTCGCCGAATTGCATAGTCGCCATACCGTTTATCTGCGGACTCACGGCCGTGACCTTTGGGTTCGATGTGACTACTTCAACCACAGAGCGGTAGTCTCTGATAATCGGAACGACCTTGTTTTCCATCATTTCCTGTGGGCCGCCGACTAACGATGGATTTTCCAGGTTCGAGGGAAACACTACGACGTGGCCGGTATTGTACTCGACGAAGTTCTTGCTTATACCGGCCGTCACCGTATCGATAATCGAATTGCCTACGATAAGGATATACATGCCAAATGCGATAATGATCCCGATGATCAGGGATTTGACCTTGTGCTCCTTCAGATTCCTGTAAACGATCTTTAATAGAACGCCCATCCTCAAGCCTCCAGGCCGGCTTGATGTATACCGGAGCGCAGGTTTTCGATAATCCTGCCGTCCAACAGCCTGATGATATGGTCGGCGATGGAGACGATCGACGGGTCATGGGTTGAAAAGATGAACGTGGTGCCGAGCTCCTCGTTCATGCGTTTCATGAGCTCGATGATTGCCTCACCCGTCGCCGAATCGAGATTGGCCGTCGGCTCATCGGCGAGTACGATCCTCGGCTTCGTGGCCAGCGCCCTCGCTATCGCCACCCGCTGCCTTTGGCCGCCGGAGAGCTCGTTCGGTTTGTGATCCCGCCATTCGGCGAGGCCCACGGAATCAATGAGATGGTCGACCCAATCGGCCCGTTCCTGTTTCGGCGGTATCGATTTTCCAAGCAGGAGCGGGAACTCGACGTTTTCAAACACGTTGAGCACCGGGACCAGATTAAAAGATTGAAATATGAATCCAAGCACCCGGTGCCGCAGGTTCGTTATTTCTCTATCGGACAGTTCGCCGGTGGGTGTCCCGTCTATGGATACAGCGCCTTCCGTCGGTGTGTCGATGCAGCCGACCAGGTTCAGGATAGTCGATTTCCCCGATCCCGATGGTCCGGCTATCGAGATAAAATCGCCCTCTGCTATGGAAAATGTGACTCCTTTGACGGCGTGGACCTCGGTTTTTCCAAGCGGGTACTTCTTGTGAACATGTTCAAGCTGCACAATCTGCATACATTCCTCCTGCCGTTTTCACCTGTTCAATGTACCAACAGCCGATAATTGCATCCATAAACGCTTGATGAAGAAATATAACACTTTGTAATCCAGGCGAGCTCGATGACTTGCCTGGACGCTGGATTTATTATCCAAAAACGATGTACCCTGCTAGTGAGCACAGAAGGGAGGAACTCCATGTCAAAGCGAGACGATATACTCAATCTGGTACTGAACGGCGAAAGCCCGGGCTACGTGCCGGCGGCCTTTTTTCTCCACTTTCCTGAAGAGTTCAAGGGCGGCCAGGCCGCGGCGGACAAACACATGGAGTTCTTCAGACATACCGGAATGGATTTTTTGAAAATCCAATTCGAGCGACCATTCCCGCCGGTTGAGTCGCTGAAAGATCCCGAAGATTGGACGAATCACCCCTTTTACGACAGAGATTACTACCAGGACCAGATAGAGGCGGTGACCGAGCTTGTTGAAGCGGCGGACGGACAGGTTCTCACGATTGTCACTCTCTACTCGGCATTCATGTGCTCCGTTCGCGCAGCCGGGAAGGAGGTAGTAGCGCGGCATCTACTTGAAAATCCAGAAGCCTACTGCAAAGGGCTTGAAATCATCACCGAGAGTCTCCTCGTCTTTGTGAACGCCTGCATCGACGCCGGCGTCGACGGTTTCTACGCGTCAACTCAAGGGAGAGAGGATTTCAGGTTCAAGAACAAGAAGCTCTTCGACGATTACATCAAGCCCTACGATCTGCTGATGTGGGAGAAGTTAGATGCCAACTGCGATTTCAACATCCTCCATGTGTGCGATTACCACGGGAAGTATGCAGATATTTCGCCGTTCGCCGAATATCCGGGAGATCTGGTGAACGCACCGCTTGATTTGACAACCGGGCCGATCACTGCAGCAGAGATCCACTCGATTTTCAAAAGGCCGCTTCTGGGCGGTCTGGACAGAATGGGGGTCATTGTCGACGGTCCGGAAGAAGCGATACAGAAGGCGGTATACGACACGCTCGACGCGAATCCCCAGATCAGCGTTCTGGGCGCCGATTGCACGCTGCCGTCTGATATCAATTGGGACCACATAAAGGCGGCTATCGACGCCGCGCATTCCTACGAACGCTAAAGGCGCCCGGGCATTTGGTTTCATCGTTCTTCCCGTAAATCTCTATTTTCCTATATAACACCATTCCTATA
>JAFGHN010000213.1 GCA_016930115.1 Spirochaetales bacterium
ACGCCAAATACCAGCGCGATTATGGGAGCGGTGCCCGGCGGACGGCTGAGCAGCGCCTCCGCCATGATCGGTACGCTGAGACATATCGGGATGTCCGTGGGGCTTGCACTGGCGGGCAGCGCCTTTACCGCGAGCCGGTCCAGAAGCGCCGCCGAGCTTGCTTCCCAAGGACTCGGCGAGAACATGGTTGAGAAGCTCTCAACGCTCAGCGGGTTTCAGAGCACCGTCATCATCGCTCTGGTTATCGCAATCGGCGGTCTCATCGTCACCGTTTTTAGAGGAAGGGGGGACTGTCCTCCGCAACAGGCGGCGGTTGAAAATGACGGTCAGTCAACGCATGAACACCGCGCATAAGCCTTCCGTATGACTGCGGCGTAGCAACGCTCAGGCGGATGGAGTTTCGCCCGAAACGTCCCGCTTCATTGTGGGTCTGATGATGAGTTCCTGTATGTGAGCGCGGTCAGGCATACCGGCGATGAGAGCGATTGCTTCGGCCATATCCTCAGGCGCGAGCATGACCTCTCTCGCGCTCTCTGACGGTGGAACGGGTCGATTTTTCGATAGAGCGGGAGTATCGACTTCACCGGGCATGACAAGGCAGGCCCTGACGCCTGAGTTGCTGAACTCGGAGTTGACAAATGCAGTGAAGTTGTTTACCGCGGCTTTCGCCGCGCCGTAGATCATCCCTCCCAATAGGCTAGGATTGCGGGACGCTCCTGAAGAAATATTGATCACCGTTCCCCGTTTTGCTTTCAGCATCGCCGGCAAAACCGCCTGGGTGCAATAGATCGTTCCCAACAGATTCGTATTCAACGCCCGCTGCATGTCCTCGGGAGTCGTCGTCAGTGTTCGCTTATGGATCACGCCGCCTCCGGCGCAATTCACCAGCACATCCACGCGTCCATACCTGTCAGCGACCGTCTTTGCCATCTCCTGCACGGCTTGATAGTCGGCGACATCCAGCGCGAAGGTCTCCACCTCAGCGCCGGTTTCCCTTAACTCCCCGGCGACTTTCTGCAGCGCCGCCGCCGTCCGCGCGCACAGCACCACTTTCGCGCCCTCGTGTGCGAACTTGAACGCGACGCCTCGGCCGATGCCGCTGCTTCCGCCTGTTATGATACACACTTTGTCCGTTAAGCTCATGAGAAACCTCTCTTACGCGATAGTAGAATCAGGCATCACCACCGGCTCCCAAATCGCTTATCAAGCCGCCGACACTTTCCTTCGTTTCATCCGCCACTTCCCCGTCCTTTCCGGGCACAGCGACGGTTTCACTTTCATCGCCGGGTTCACCGTCTCTGCCGCATCTCCAGAGAATTATTGCTTTCAAACGGGTACCTTTACCGGGCTTTGAATCAATTGACAGCTGTTCTGAATTGTTCTTGATATTGGGCAGCCCCATTCCCGCACCAAAACCCAGCTCCCGGATCCAATCCGGCGCGGTCGAAAACCCCGGTTGCATCACTTTCTCGACATCGTCGATGCCCGGCCCATCGTCGGAAACGGTGACGGTGATTTTTTGGCAGTCAAGATCCGCCTTCACCTGCCCTCCTCCTCCGTAGATGATAAGATTCATTTCCGCTTCGTAGGTAACGATGGCAACTCTCCTTATGACCTCGGGATGTATTCCCAAATACGAGAGATTCTTTTTCAGTTTGCTCGCGACCTCACCGCCGCGCCCGATTTCGCCGCCCGCAACGGTATAGTTGAAGGTGAGGAAGGTGCTCTCGGAAACGGTCTCCTGAAAAAAGTTGGTCCGCTGATACTGGCTGATCTCCTTCCTGTAATAATCGATATCGAGCGCTTTCAGAAGACTGGCAATAACATCGAACCGGGTCACAATCCCAATCAGCTCACCGGAGGAGCGGCTGAGCACGGGGAACTCGTAATACTTGTATCGATCAAAATCCTTAATCGCATCCACCATGGCCTCATCTTCAAAAAGCGTGACCAAGTCACGGGACATACGCTGGCTGACCGGAACATCTTCTCCACCGTCCTGGACCCAGTTTATATAGTCCTCAACACTCACGATTCCGAGAAGCTTATTGTCGCCTACTACCGGCGCGGCGGTTATCTTTTTGCTTCGTAGAATCTGTCTCACCTGGCTCATCATCGTTTCGGGAGAAATTGTAACCGTCTCATGAGCCGCATCGCGGATCTTCAGCTCATAGACCAGTTCCTGGACCTTGTGTATGTGTGGAAGTTTTTTCATGAGATATCGTCACGACTGGGCAGGCCTGCGGCATGGAGCCTCCCGCAGGCGTCGTACATCGAGAGGGGACTAATCACAAGCGGCATCTGATTTTTTCGGGCGAGCTCGATTGTCTCTTTGTGGGGCATTTTCCCATGGATAAAACAGACCGCCGCCATTTCAGCCATTTCCGCAGTTCTTATCACCTGTGGAGTCGTCAGCCCGGTGAGCAATAACGAGTTCGGCCTGCTGTGGGCCATAATGTCGCTATGCAAATCCGATGCGCATACACAACAGATCCTGTCCCGGATCCAACCATCGTCGAGCAGGATTTCCGCTTCCAGGGTGGTGAGTAAATCTTGAACTGAAAAGTATTTTGCCAAAGTGATTATTCCTTGTGTTGCTCTAGTAACATCGATAGTGTGCTGCCAGGAATCATGCTAGGCGATCCGAGCGTTTTTGTCAAGAAAACGGCGATTGTGCGCTTGTGTCACTCTCCGGCTGTTTGACAATCTTGGTAATTAATTGTTGCATTACTTGCACGCAACCTGGATAATCGAGCAAAAAAACATGAAGGATATACTGTTCAAGACGTATCAGATATCAGGCCGGAAGGCTCCAAATCGATTTGCAGCGCAGCCGATGGAGACAAACTGCGCCGGGCCGGGGGGAGCAGCCGGTGACATGGCGGTCAACCGGTACAACGCCCTCGCCGAGGGTAATTGGGGGATCGTATTCCTGGAGGCCACCTCCGTAACAGAAAGCCATGTGGCCCGCTCAAACGGGCTGGTCCTGTCTCGGAAGAATTTGGATGGTTTCAAGAAACTGGTCGACAGCTTCAAATCCATCGACGAAAAAGCTCTGCTGATAGTTCAGCTCACCCACTCGGGGCGTCTGAGCGGGCCTCCCTTAACGAAGGTCAAGGCGTATGAAGATGAGGAATCGGACGTACCGGTCTTGACTGAAAAAGAGCTGCAGGAAGTCTTGAACCGCCATCTGGAAGCGGCGGGCCTGGCACACGAGGCCGGTTTTGACGGCGTTGATGTGAAAACCTGCCACGGTTACCTGGGTACCGAGCTTCTGCGGCCGCTGAATCAGCGCAAAGACACCTTCGGGGGCCCGGTTGAAAACAGGGCCCGCCTGATATCTTCGGTTATCAACGCGGCCGTTCGGAATTTCCCCGGTTTTATCGTCGGCACAAGGATGTCCGTCTACGAAGGGATGCGAGGGGGGTGCGGAACCTCCGGGCCCGGAGAGATCCTCGAAAATCTGGAGGATGTGAAACGCATAGCCGGTATCTTTGTCGAGGCGGGCGCGCATTTTCTCAACATTTCCGGCGGCGTGCCGACTCACAACGCCCGGCTCCTCCGCCCGGCGAAAAATGAGGACTTCTGCCGCTTGAGCCAATTCCGTTACGCGAGGCAATTCAAGGAATGGTTCCCGGATACCACCATCATCGGATCGACCTACACCACCGGGGACGGGAGCTCGCTTGATTACGCCCGGGAAAACATTTCAAAGGGGTATACCGATTTCGCAGGCTTCGGAAGGCAGAGTCTGGCGGATACGCGGTTTCCCGGGAAAATCAAGGACGAGAGAGAGCCAATCCAGTGGTGTACGTTGTGCGGGAGATGCTCGAGATTGCTGGCGAAGGATGTGAACGTATACTGCGAAAGCTACCATGCAGATAATCCCTACGCATGAAACCCGGAGTGGAAACCACAACACTATCGATAGATAAAGCGGCGGTGCCGGTCATTACCGCCGGTGTTGCGGTGGTCGGCTCCGGTGCGGCGGCGTTGAACGCCGCGGTGCATCTGAAACAGCTGGGCGTTGATGATGTGGTTCTGCTTACCGAGAACCTTGGAGGGGGGACCTCGGCAAACGCAGGCTCGGACAAACAGACATACTACCGTTTGAACCCCACGGTAAACGGCGACAGCGGCCGGAAAATGGCGGAGGACCTCTTTTCAGGCGGATGTATGCACGGGGACATCGCCTTGATCGAAGCCTCCCTTTCAATCCGCGAGTTCTATCACCTGGTGGAGATCGGCGTACCGTTTCCTCAAAACCGGTACGGTGGTTACGCCGGATATCAAACCGATAACGACCCGGCCGGAAGGGGAACTTCCGCCGGCCCCAAGACCTCAATCCTCATGGTGGAACAACTGCTTAAAGAAGCAAGAAACCGGGGGGTACTGATCCGGGATCATGTTCAGATCGTAGACCTGCTGACCGAGGACGCCGGCGGGGGAAAAAGAATTGCGGGGTTACTGGCGTTTGATGCCGATTTCCAACCGGTTGTTGTCCGGTCCGATTTTGTCGTCTACGGGACGGGGGGACCGGGCGCCCTCTACGCCGATTCGGTATACCCGTATTCTCAGACAGGTTCGCTCGGAATCGCCTTGAAGGCCGGGGCCAAAGCCCGGAATCTCACCGAATGCCAGTTCGGGATCGCCTCAACCGGTTTCCGCTGGAATCTTTCCGGGAGTTACCAGCAGGTGATTCCCCGTTACTTCTCGACGGATGCCAAGGGTCAAGATTCCAGGGATTTCCTGAACGGCTATTTTCCTTCTTTCGAGAGCCAGTTGGAGGCGCAATTCCTGAAAGGGTACCAGTGGCCTTTCGATGTCAGAAAACTGGCCGGCCATGGATCATCCGTCATCGATATGGCGGTGTACATCGAATCGCGGCTGAAAGGCCGTAAGGTCTATCTGGACTTCAGGAAAAATCCGGAATACCGAACAATCCAATTCGGTTTTGAGAGGCTTCCGCGATCGGCACAGGAGTATCTGAAAAACTCAGGCGCCGTAGCCGGCACTCCCGCCGGACGGCTGCAACAGATGAACCGCCCCGCCTATGAGGTGTACAGCGAAAACGGGATAGACCTTGAGACTCACCCCATAGAAATAGCGGTATGTCATCAGCACTGTAACGGCGGGCTTGCCGGCTCGGTCTGGTGGGAATCCAATCTCATCAATTTCTTTCCGGTCGGCGAGTGCTGCGGTACCCATGGAATCTATCGGCCGGGAGGAAGCGCGTTGAACTCGGGACAGGTAGGGGCGCTGCGGACGGCCGAGATGATCCGTTACCGAATCAACCGTCGTGAAGCTCCCCAACCGGCGCCGCTCTCGAATCATG
>JAFGHN010000214.1 GCA_016930115.1 Spirochaetales bacterium
ATTCTTGCCCTCTGCGCTGCGTTCATTCCTTCTTACCTGTGCTCGGCTCCGCGCCGCTTGGGAGTGAGTGCGACATTTCTCGATTTCAGGTTGCTCTATTTTTGGGTGGCTGCCGCCGTTGCCGGTCTTATGGGATTGCGGTTCAAGAAAGCCGTGGGGTTGATGCTGCTGCTGATCGTCGCGATCGGTGTGGCCGCGGTGCCGGTGCTCAAACATCCGTGGCGACGTCTGGAATCGGAAATGCCGGTGGCGGAGCTCAGGCTCCTGGGAATAAAGGACGGTATGCGGAGTATCGAGTTCACCCCACGTGACGGGGACACGTACTTTCTCGAGATCCCGGGTAACGGCATCACGGTAGGAGCAGAGGCGCTGCGGACAAGCGATTATTATTTTTTTATCGATAAGCCCGCCATGTACAGATTGAAAACGGTTTCCGCCGCCGGAGAAGGTGAAGCAGTCCAGATTTTTACGAAAGAATCTCATGACACCGGTGGGAAATTACAGGAGTGGCTGCAAAACCTCGCCAGGCGTCTGCCTGGATGGGAGGTTGAACCGCTCCTTGCTACGGCCGAGCGGCTGCTGCCGCTTTTCAGGTACTCGGTTTATTTGGGGGTTGAAGAAGGTGCGACGGTCAGACTCGAGCGCCCGGAGCGTTAAAGAGGCTGGTTTCGATTCGGCGGCCGGCGCCGGCGATCAGCTTGACAACCGGTATAACCCATAATAGAGTGCCCCATGAATCTTCCCAATAAGATTACCCTTGTCAGGATTCTTCTCTCGCCTGCTTTTTTTTGTGTTTTTTATATCCCAAGGCATACCGAGAGCTCATCTTTGTTACCGCTTATTTTTCTTTGGATTCTCTTTGGGGTAATGGAAATAACCGATCTTATCGACGGGAAGATCGCCAGAAAACTTGGGCAGATCAGTGACACCGGAAAACTTCTCGATCCATTTGCCGATTCGTTATCCAGACTCACTTATTTTCTTTGCTTCACGATAGCGGGAGTCATGGAATTCTGGATTTTCCTGATCATACTGTATCGCGATTTGGGGGTCAGTTTTGTACGGCTCATGATCGCAAGGAAAGGAATTGCCATGAGCGCCAGGCTCAGCGGTAAGCTCAAGGCGGTGGTGTACGCAATTTCCGGAATCGTCGGCCTTGCAATGATGACGCTGCATAAAATCCCGTTATCAGAAACCGCTCTTTCCGTTGCGCAACTTGTCACGACAATATTCTTTATCATATCCGCGGCGGTTGCACTCTGGTCGCTTGCCGATTACTTCTCCGTGCTGACCGCGCGAAAGCGCGCGGCAAAATGAAGCCTGTCCGGGATCTGGCAAAGGAGAAAATCGACCGTATCCGTTATGTCTGTACGGACATAGATGACACCCTCACCCGTGACGGGAGACTTTGCGCGCCCACCTACCGCGCGCTATGGGATTTGCACGATGCGGGAATTAGTGTGATACCTGTTACCGGGCGCCCGGCGGGATGGTGTGATCTGATAGCGCGGCAATGGCCGGCTGAAGCCGTGGTCGGCGAAAACGGCGCCTTTGCCTTCTATATGGAACGGGAAAAACTGATGCGGTTGTTTCATCCATCGGCGGCTTCGCAGGAAGTCACAGAAAGGCTCGGCCTCATACGTGAACGGGTTTTGAGCGAGATACCTGGTACCAGGGTCGCAAAGGATCAATTCAGCAGGATGTTCGATTTAGCGATAGATTTTCGCGAAGAACTTCCCGATCTCGGCCTTGATACTGCTGAGAGGATTGCGGCGGTTTGCGAGGAAATGGGCGCAACCGCAAAGATCAGCTCGATCCACGTAAACATATGGATCGGAGACTATTCAAAAGTCGATATGATTGAGTACTACCTGAAGGTGATACGGGGGATAGATCCGGCCCTGCAAAAAGAGGTAGTGATATATTGCGGGGATTCTCCGAACGATGCGCCCATGTTCCAGCGGTTTCCTCTATCCTGCGGTGTGGCTAATATCCGGCCGCTGCTTCACCTTGTAGAACATCCGCCCACGTTTGTGACCGACGCCTCTCATGGAAACGGGTTTATCGAGCTGGCAACGACGCTGCTCGGAAATAAATAAAATACACGAAACACCGTTTTAGAGTGCAGATTCTTGCCAAAGACAGTATCGGAATGCAGATAGGCGGGCCGGCAAGCAGGCGAGTTTTTCGATGTGCCCTGTTGCGTATTGACAAAACATATTGGAGTCTAGTAAATTTCATTCAGAAAGTAGTACCTCATCAACGAAGTGCATATTTTGCACCAAAATTTTTTATGTGCTATTGACACTTCAACGTGTTTTTTGTTACATTAAACTTCGCTGCATTGCTAAGCAGTACAGCGAAGTCGGAAAGGGTTCTGCCCGTTCCGACGGAGAATGTGCCGCGATACTCGTTCTTATAGAACGATCGATATCGGAGGCAAAGATCTTTGTCATAGAGAAAGAAATAGGGAAGGGGAGAAAGAGAACGTCTGTGGGCTTCAATTGATTCGAAAGAGTTGAGAGG
>JAFGHN010000215.1 GCA_016930115.1 Spirochaetales bacterium
CTACTTTGTAATCGTCGGTTTTTCTTTAGTAGACAGCGTCACGGGTATCCTCGCGGTAAAGACCCAGCCGATTTCAATGATGATAATCGGCGCTCTCTTTTTAAGAGAGCGTTTGTCCATTCAGGTAGTTGGCGTCGGGGCAATCATGTTGGTCTTGATAGCATTCATCGTTACCAGAGGCACCTTTGATCTTGGTAATCTGACAGTCGGTGTGGTGTATTTGCTCATTGTCCCGATATTCTGGAATATCGGCCACTCGATCGTGAAGCCGTTGTTGACTCAAAGCATTCTCACCGTTCCAGAGTTGGTATTTGTCCGTATTGCCTTCACCGCCGTCATACTCGGTATGGTATTTCTGTTGAGCGGGAACAAAGCCGATTTGGCCATTCTATCTCACCGGGATTCACTTGTCTCGATTTTCAGTATGGGGGCGCTGTTTACGGTCATTCATCTGTGCTGGTACCAGGCGGTCCGCGCGCTGCCGTTGAGCATCGCCACCTTTATCGTGATTCCCTCCCCGGCGGTGACGGCGGTTCTCACTTTTTTTATAACCCACGAACCGCTTTACTATTATCATTACATCGGGATTGCGGGAGAAATCATTCTTCTCTACGCTTTGATTTTCTTTCATAGAAGGAATAGACGGGCGCCTCGCTGAAGGAGCAACGGAATGGACACAAGGCTCAAATGCTTGACCGGCGCGAGACAATTCTTCGCGCTCTTTGGACAGACTTCGAAAGCGATGATGGGACTGCGCAAGCTGCCACCGGATCAGCGGATCTCCAAGCAGCTCGGGGAAAAAATCAGCCTTGCGGTGAGCGGGGTCAACAACTGCCGGTATTGCACCTGGCTGCACACCAAGACTGCTTTGGAAAAGGGCCTTTCAAAACGGGAGATCGACGCCTTGCTTGCGGCCGAATTTGACGGTGTTGCTCCGGAAGAGCAGACCGCCATTCTCTATGCCCAACACTGGGCGGACCGCGAAGGGGATGTGAGCGCGGAGGCCCGTCAACGAGTTCTCGATGAGTACGGCCCACACCGTACTGCCGAAATAGAAGCCTCAATCCGGGCCGTCTATTTCGGCAACCTCTGTTCTAATACCGTCGTTGCCTGCAGAGAGGCGAAAGCCGAAGGCCGGGAGCCCCCGGTGAGCTTATTCACTTATGTGATGTCCTTCCCCGTAGCCGGAGCAATCAGGCGGATGTCCGGGGTGAAAAACGAGTGAGGCAAATTACCTCTATACTCTGAAAGAACCTCGATTCGGATGGATGAATGGAACGGAAAACCGAAGTACTTATTATCGGCGGCGGGGTAGCGGGCCTCGCCGCGGGGTGCTATGCCCGGATGTGTGGATTCCAGACGCTTATCCTGGAGCAACATTTTTTGCCTGGCGGGCTGTGCACCTCCTGGGAACGGGACGGGTACGTGTTTGACGGCTGTATTTCTTATCTGTACGGGACCGCGCCGGGCATGCCCTTCAACGAGCTCTGGCAGGAGCTCGGGCTCGCCGGCTACGGATTCATCCACCGGGATGAGTTTATCCGCGTGAGGAATGAGAGAGGCGACGAAGCCGTCGGCTGGGCAGATCCGGACGTGCTGTACGATCATCTCGTCTCGATTGCGCCCGAGGACAAGAAGCGGATCCGGGATTTCACAATCGCGGTCAAAGAATTTGTCGATATTGATATGTCGGCCCTCACGAGACAGCCGAGAGAGCTTATGGGCCCAGCCGCATGGGGTAAGCTTGGACTCGAAATGCTTCCCTCTGTGGCCACGACGGCTCGATGGTGCCGGGTGAGCGCATCCGACTTTGCCGCCGGGTTCAAAAATCCTTTCCTGAAAGAGGCGATACCCCACCTCCTCGGATGGCCGGAGATCCCGGTCCTCGCCGCAGCGAGCACCTACGCATACCTCTGGAAGAAAAACGCGGGTTTCCCGGCGGGCGGAAGCCTCGCGTTCGCCAGAGCCCTCGAACAGCGGTATCTCGCCCTCGGCGGCAGGATAGAATACCGGAAACGGGTTGAACGCGTTCTCGTCGAAAATGACCGGGCAGTCGGCGCCCGGTTGTATACGGACGAGGACATCCGCGCGGAGTTTGTGATCTCCGCGGCGGACGGGAGATCGACGGTATTCGAAATGCTCGGTGGCGTCTATGGCCGCCGATCGATGAAAAGACGCTACGGCGGCGATCTGCCGCTCCACTCTCAAATGCAGCTTTCCTTCGGCGTCAACCGGGACCTGTCCGGTACGCCGGCTTGGATCATTCATCTGCTCGATCCGCCTTACCGCCTGCTGTCGGAAGAACGATCGGTCCTCTCGGTCAAGAACTTCAGCTTCGACCCTTCGTTGGCGCCCGAGGGGAAGTCGGTGGTTGAAGTATTCCTCCGAATGGACTACGGATACTTTCGGAGGCTCATCGGCAACAGGCTGTACGATTCGGAACAGGACCAAACCGCGGAACAGGTTCTCAAAGTACTGGAACGGGTCATGCCTGGAATGTCGAAGGATGTGGAACACACCGATGTAGCCACTCCGATTTCCTACGAGCGTTACACGGGTAACTGGAACGGCTCGAGCTGCGGATGGCTGCTGACAAAAAAAACGATGTTGTCGATGATCTTGGGCATGAAAAAAACGCTCCCGGGTCTCGATCGCTTCTACATGGCCGGCCAGTGGGTGGAGCCCGGCGGCAGTGTCCCGCTCTGCGCCGCATCGGGAAAAAACGCGGTTGCCCTTTTATGCAAGGACGCCGGTAAAACCGTCCCATCGTGAAGCGGCGGGCGAGCTCGCCGACGAGCCGCTCGAGACGTGTTGCCGCATGTTGGCGGTTTCACTACCTTATGCCGATGGCATGGTTCGCTCAGTCGGTACAATTCGGCAGATTCTCTGCTCCGGTCTGGCTGCCGGCATCGCTGCTGGCCCTTGCCGGAACGTACGCTGCAATACGCTGGATGTTTCGCCGCGATAAGGCCGGGCAGAAGTGGGCCGCTGACCTGGTTTTCAACGCTTTCTTCATTTTCTTTATCGTGTGGAAGCTGAGCCCGGCGGTGTTCCAGTTTTCTCAAGTGGTGAGGCAACCGTCCGCGCTGCTCTTTCTGACCGGCGGAACCGCCGGTATTATCACCGGCGCCGCCGCGGCCGTGATCTATATGACGGTGAAGTTCTTACGCGCGCGTGCGCGCGCGCGATAGACCGGGCCTGGCGAACGTAGGTATGTTCAGGGTCTCGCCGTTTTCGCCGCGGTTTTTGCCGCCGTGTTTTTCCTTACGGGAAGCCTTGCAGGGTTGCAGCAACGTTCATCCCGGGTCCAGGCGCCTGA
>JAFGHN010000216.1 GCA_016930115.1 Spirochaetales bacterium
GCCTTTTCCCGCGCCGCTTCCGCAATTTCGTAGGCCCGCTGCACCTCCGCCGTCTCAATCGTCTCTCCGGACGCATCGCGTAAGGCTTCCCGGAGGGCCTTCAACATGTGCGTCTTTCCAAGCCGCGGGTCAAAAACCGGCGCGGCGCACCGTACGGAACTGTTCGCCGCCGGGTTCTCTTCGAGGTTTCTTACAAGCACAGGCGCGAACAGTGCGTAATAACAGAGTTTTCGCAGCGGGGCGTTGTCAACCAATTCGGAGTGAATATTCTCGATATACGTCGGGATGAAAAGGATATCCGCCTTTTCACGGAGATAGCTCGCGTGACCGTGAAAAGCAGCCATCGGCGCACAGAACTCCGCACCCGCAATCAGCTTTCCTCTCTTGACCGCCTCTTCGAATCCTGAGCTGTCGACGACGGAGAAACCAAGCTCCCGAAAAAAGGTCCGCCAGAAGGGTACGTCCTCGCTGAGGTGCAGCCCCGAGGGGATGCCGACTCTCTTGCCTCGGGCGGTTGCGCCGCTTTCCGGACGGACCGGGTATGACGCCTTTTCGATCCTCTCACGTTCGGCGAGCAAATCGAACCCGGACTTGTTCTTTGAGACAAAACGCTTGGTGTCGTAGTCCCTTCCGCACAGAAAACCATAGGCTATTTTCTCACCGTCAATCTCGGCGATGGTGAGACGGCAGTGGTTCCGGCAGAGGCCGCAGTTTTCTCTCGTTACCGGGATCTTCTTCCTGAACAGATCAATACCGCGAAATGCGGTCCGCCGATCACCCTCGTCCAAAAGGCTGAGGGCCGCTCCAACGGCCCCGGTAAGGTGGCAGTAGCGTGATACGTGGATTTTCTTTCCGAGCTTCTGTTCCAAAGCCGCCACCAAGGCGCGGTTTTTTGCCGTCGCTCCCTGGAAAACGATATGCGAGCCGATGTGTCCTTCTGACGCGACTTTAAGGAGATAGTTTTCGCATACGGAGTGCGCCGCGGCGGCAAGTATCTCCTCAGTTGAATAATTCTTGTGGAGGAACGAATTGATGTCCCGCTCCATGAACACCGTGCATCTGTCGCTTGTCAGCGGCGCCCTCGATCCCATTGCCTTTTCCGCGTACCTGTCGATAGGGACATCGAGCCGGGCGGCCTGTTCCTCAAGAAAACTGCCGGTCCCTGCGGCACATACGGTGTTCATCTTGGAGAAAGTAACCCGCCCGTCCTTGAGTGCCGTGAACTTCGAGTCCTGACCGCCGATCTCAATTATCGTGTCGACCTCCGGATACAGATCAAGCGCAGCGCGGGCGTGGGCCGTTATCTCGTCCATGACGAGGTCCGCCCCGATCACCGCCCCAGAGAGCTTTCTTCCGGATCCGGTTGTGGCGACGCCCGCGATCGTTAGTTTCGCCCCACCGTTCCCGATCCAGCTATCGATCGCCTCGAAAAGCCCCATCACGGCCTCGATAGGCCTGCCGGCGGTACGTGTGTAAAATCCCGCCTTCACCTCGCCTTTGAGAGAACAGACGGCGGCCTTTGTGCTTGTCGAGCCGATATCGATACCGATGACCGCCTGTGTTGTCTCCCGGTCGGACAGATCTGAGTAGCAATCCACTTCCACCGGATTATCGAACGCCGGCAGTTCACGTTGAGTGAGATGCGGCGTATAAATCCGGCGTTGGTGATCATCGAAATCCGGGAAGGTGGATGCGGCCAGTTGCAGCGGCGGGAAGTAGTAGCGTTTTCTCTCCCCCACAGGCTGGATGATCGTTGCCGGGGTAACGGCAACCGCACCGCCAGACGCCGCTTGAAGGCAATAAGCCGCACCCAGCGCGCCGTACAGGTGGGCGTAATCATCCGTCAGAAAATCCATCCCCAGGTATGAGCCGAGGTGACGTTTCACCGCCGCATTTCGCGCAACGCCGCCCGAAAAAACCGCCGGACAATCCACCTTCCCGCCGTCAAAGAGCACGTCGGCGGCGTTACGGGCAAGCCCAAAACAGATACCATCGCAGATTTCCTCGATTCTGTATCCCTCCTGTTGAGCGTGAATGATGTCTGTTTTGGCGAATACCGAACAGCGGGAAGCTATCGACGGTGCTTCGCCTTTGCTGCGTTCGGCCAGATCCGAAAGCTCAGCGCCCCCGGAAAGGTTGAGCCGGCGCGCCTGCTGGTCGATAAAGCTGCCGGTGCCCGCCGCGCAGGAGGTGTTTGTCTTCATCCTGCGGTAACCACCGCTGCCGTCAAACCCGATAAGCGCGAACCGTTCCCCGCCAATGACGAGTAGCGACCTCAGGCCAGGATGGAGACGTTTGGCGGCAGTCACCCAGCAGACGGTGTCATCGAAACGCACGGCGCCTTCCATGAACGCAGGCGACGAGGCGACAGTCGCCGCGTACACAGGCTCAGTGATGCCTGATTCCGCCACCAGACGGCGGGCGCACCCTGAAGGGTCGCCGTTATGCACTCGATAACCCGCATGTACGATCCGGGCGTTGTCATCGATGAAAACGTAACCTACGGCGACCGAACCTGAATCAATACCTAGCGTCAAAGACATCCGGCGGTGATCTCCCTGCTACTCACAATAGTAGATGAACAAGTAAATGAACAGATAGTGATCCGATTTCTGTTGAAACGTTGATTTCTGCATATTTATGCAAGTGTGTACTTCGGCAGGTACTCGGGTTTCTCCTTCA
>JAFGHN010000217.1 GCA_016930115.1 Spirochaetales bacterium
GAGCTTCAGTCCGTGCGGACTTACATGGAGCGTTTTGAACGGGGACTTATCGAAGACTACCTCATCGACAGGGCCAATGCTTTCGTTGCGGCGGCGGCGAAGACGAGTTTTGAAGCTGCAGCAGAAAACCTTGACACGGAATTGAAAAAATCCGCGAGCTTCCCGATCAACTACGGTAACGCCAACTACTTTGGGACAGTCCAGGGCGCGGATGATTCGAGCGATTTGAGCGGGTCGGCCTATGACACCACCTTTTTCAGAACCCTTTTCTCGCTCGATGAATCGGAGGTTTCCCAACCCATCGTGCTCGACCGGAGTGTCGGCGTTTTCAAACTCGCAGAGCGTACAACACTCGAGGATGAAGACATTGAATACCTGGGTGCCTATTTCCCAAGTCTTGCCCAACAGAATATCCTGCAAGACGTGAACGCCGACATAATGCAATCAGACCAGTTCGAGGATAATTTTGCTGCCGTTTTTGCAGAGATTTTTCTTGGCCAATAGGAATGAAACCCACTTTCCCGCGACTGGTTCATACCGGTCTTGGGGATACAGTTTCTTATAAAGACCGGTTTCTCTACTCGCGGCATGACCCGCTAAAGAACCCTGAGACTGTCGCGCGCAAGCTTGAAGTGCTGCCCGATACTCTCTTGATACTGCCCTCGCCGCTGCTTCTGCACGGCGCCGGCGCGCTGCTCGAGCGGCTTCCAGCCAATTGTCATATCCTGTGCATTGAGATAGACCAGCAACTCATGGCTTTTTCGCTTGAACACGCGCCGGCGGCCCTGCTGGCGAACAACTTGATCAGTATCATACGCACCGACAGTCCGGCCGCTTTGACGGACTATATCGACAATCTTGGAATACAGAATTTCAGACGCATTTTACCCGTTGGATTGTCCGGGGGTTACCAGCTTTATCGGACAGCCTATGACAGACTCATCGCCGCGACCGATCGCCACCTTCAAAGATATTGGCAGAACCGGATGACCCTCGTTCACATGAGTAGACTATGGGTGAAGAATATATTCAGGAATCTTGCCCGTAACTGGCGGTCCCTCGCCCTGCCTTTCCCGGTAACTGGAAAACCGGTGGTTGTCGCCGGCGCGGGTGAATCCCTCGAACACTCCCTTGAAAGCCTGAGGTCATATAGAGACCGTTTTTTTCTTCTCTCAGTTGACACCGCGCTTCCGGTGCTCAGCGCCGCCAGGGTCATTCCCGACGCAGTAGTGGTACTCGAAGGACAACTGGCAAACGCCGGCGATTTCATCGGTCACGGCAACCGCAGGCTCTCTCTCATCTGCGATCTCACCGCTCACCCATCCACGCTGTGCGCGGTCCGTGGAGAGAAGTATTTTATACTCACTTCCTTCTGTTCAACGGGTTTGCTAAAGCGGCTGCAGAGTTGCGGTCTGGACATCCCGCTTGTCCGGCCGATGGGTTCGGTCGGGGTTCTTGCGGTTGAACTCGCAAGAAAGATTTCCCCGGCACCCCTGTTCTTGACCGGCCTTGATTTCAGCTATATACCGGGCAAACCTCACAGCCGCGGCGCCCCCTCGCACCTGCTTACCCTCGCGGCAACGTCAAGAAAAAATCCCGTCGGGTGGTACCGCGAAAGTATGAAGTATCCGCTCATCGAGGTGCGCGGAACCGGCGGAGAGACCGTAACGAGTGACCTGATACTTCATTCCTACGGCTTGGATCTGGGTGAAGTTATTCAGGCGGACAGCGCAGTGTACGATTTGAGGCGGACAGGTATCGCCTTGAACGCGGTGGTCCTCAATACAGACCGCGATTTCGAACGCGTTCTCACGATGTGGGAATCGGCTGCAACGGGCGCGCCGGCTGGGCGTAAACAGCCGAAATCAGCCGCGCATGAGGACCAGAGGGGATGCGTGAGAAAATTCCTGGAACAAGAAATTTCCTATCTGAACGTATTCCTGGATTTGTACACTCAAAGCGGAGACAGGCTCGACGATACACTCGCCCGCTCTCGATTGGTATCCGCGCTTGATCAAGTCGACTATGTCTATCTTGATTTTCCTGATGCCGGCGAAGCAGAGAAAAGAACCCCACAGTTTTTGCATCGAACTGCCGCTTCAGCGGTGGATTTCAGAAAGAATGTACAACGTGCACTCACGATTCTCGCGCAATGAGAATCGCTACTTTTTTTCTGTATCCGTCCGAAGAACCGACAAAAATGCAGATTGAGGTATTTCCACGTTTCCTACCATCTTCATCCTCTTCTTGCCCTCTTTCTGCTTTTCGAGCAACTTTCTTTTTCTGGTAATGTCTCCACCGTAACACTTCGCGGTGACGTCCTTTCTCAAGGCGGGAACAGTCTCTCTGGCAATGATCTGCGAACCGATTGCACCCTGTATAGGAATTTTGAATTGTTGCCTTGGTATTTCATCCCGAAGCGACTTGCAGACGGCGCGGGCCCTGAACGGTGCGTTTTGCCTGTATACAAGAGTTGTCAACGCATCCACCACGTTGCCGTTGATAAGCACTTCAAGCCGCACCAGATCGGTTGGCCGGTACTCATCGACCTCATAGTCAAAGGAAGCGTAACCCCTGCTCACCGACTTGAGCCTGTCGTAGAAATCAAAGATCACGTCCGCGAGGGGAAGCTCATACACCAGTTCGACGCGTTTCTCATCAAGGTAGGTCATGTTTTTCTGATTGCCGCGTTTTTCCAGGCACAGGTTCATGATGCTTCCGATGTATTCCGCCGGAGTGATAATGCTCGCACGGATGTACGGTTCCTCAACCTGATCAATGATTGACGGATCCGGATAATCCACCGGATTGTCTATCATCATTTCTTTCCCGCTCGTCAGCCGGATCTTGTACTTGACAGAGGGACTGGTCAATACAATCGAAAGCCCGTACTCTCTCTCTATTCTCTCCTGCACGACCTCGAGATGAAGCAGCCCAAGAAAGCCACAACGAAAACCAAACCCAAGGGCGACCGACGAATCGCGCTCGTATATCAGAGAAGCGTCGTTGAGCTTCAGTTTTCCCAGGGCGCCGTGCAATTCTTCGTAGTCATTCGAGTCTATCGGGTAAACGGAAGAAAAAACAACGGGCTTGATCTCACGGAAACCCGGAAGCGGCCGGGAGCACGGGGCGTAAGCGTTCGTAATAGTGTCTCCCACCCGGATATCCGACACAGTTTTTATCCCGGCAATGAGATAGCCGACTTCTCCCGCAGACAGCTCCTCCTTCGGCACAAGGGACATGCCGAATATTCCTGTCTCTTCAACCCCGTATTCCGCGCCGACATTCATGAGAAGGATCCGGTCCCCGCTCTTGAATGTTCCGGATACCACCCTTACGTGGATAATCACCCCCCGGTATGAATCATAGTGGGAATCGAATATCAACGCCTGCGTAGCGTCGGCGCCGTCCGGAGGCGGCGGTATGAGCCTGACCAATTCTTCGAGCAAATGCTCAACGCCCGCGCCTGTTTTTGCGGACACTTCCACGGCAATCTCCGGATCGAGCCCAAGATCATGCTCGATCTGGTGTCTGACAGAAACGGGATCCGCCGCCGGCAAATCTATCTTGTTTATTACCGGTACTATCTCCAGATCGTGCTCAAGAGCGAGATACATGTTGGAAAGGGTCTGCGCCTCTACTCCTTGGGTGGCATCTATGAGCAGGAGAGCGCCTTCGCACGCCGATATGGCTCTGGAAACCTCGTAGGTGAAATCAACATGCCCGGGTGTGTCGACCAGATTCAGAATATAGGTTTCGCCGTTCCGGCACGTATACGGTATCGATATTGCGTGGGATTTGATGGTGATACCTCGCTCCCGCTCGATATCCATGTCGTCGAGTACCTGGTCCACCATATTCCGGATTTCTATCACCTTCCCCAGCTCGATAAAACGGTCGGCAAGTGTTGATTTGCCGTGATCAATATGCGCGATAATGCAAAAGTTTCGTATGCGGTCCCGGCTTACTTTCATGAGGTGCCTTGATTGTCCTGATCAGATAAACTTGTCAATTTCGAGATAGGCGCCAAGTTGTATCGCCCGCTCGACAAATCCGGCTTTTTTCTTTTTTACCACAATCTGGAGATATCCAACCCGATTCTCGTTGTCGATCTCGAACTTCAGAATTGTGAAGGGATCATTGACCGAGAGCCCCGTTTCATCGGCTATCCCTCCCGGGTAGACGCGCCGGATAACGTACGACTTGTCCCAGAAAAAATTGCCTGCCTCTTCCACGGCCATTCCAAACAGCGGGGCGATAAGATTTACCAACATGTCCTTTTTCAGCGCTGCATCGATCGGTAATTCAGGGCGCTGCCCAAGGGACAGAAATCCGCTGAAATCCATGCCATCGCGTTTCCACTTCACTTCAATGAGCGTATTGGGGCTGAGATCGATTGTAACGCGATGGACATCTTCAACGCTTTTGACTACGGTCCCGTACACTGCCGTGATGATGTCTCCCTGGATGATTCCTGCCCGGCCCGCGGCCTCGCCGGGTAACACGTAAGACACTTCCAGGCCCCTGACGGTCTCTTCCACCGTCAATCCGAGCCACGAGTGTACGGAAGCGCCTCCTGCGAAAAGCTGCGGCACGACGTGAATCACCCATTCCGCTGGAATGGCAAAATTGATCCCTTCGAACTGCTCGATTCCCGCGAAGACCACACCTATGAGCTTACCGTCGGCATTCACAAGCGGCCCGCCGCTGCTGCCCGGGTTTACAGGAACGTCTACCTGGAGGGTGGTGCCAATCTGCAGAAACCTTCTTCCTATCGCTGAAACGATCCCCGAGGTCACCGTGTTCCTCAAGCCGCCGGGAGAACCGATGGCGTAAATAACATCTCCCGGTTTATATGTGATAGCTGAATCGAGAGGGAACACGTATTCCGGTTCGATTTCGGTTTTTAAGAGTGCTACATCAAGCACTGAATCCCATCCTACAACACGAGCCGGCAATTTTACACTTTCGCTGCTGTGCGGCCTGACGTACAATCTGGAAAACCCTTCGTACTCAGGATTAACTTCGCTTTCTATGATGTGATAGTTGGTGAGCACGTAACCGCGCCGGTCCACAAAAAAACCGCTCCCGATAACACTATCGGGATACCCGATCCCGCGGTCCATACGGATCCCCCGGTTGACGAGAATGGTCGCGGTTCCCTTGAGCAGGACCCCCGGCTCGGTACTGATTTTCCCGTCGATATCCGGTAATTCAGAACCAATAGCACCGGTCTTCAGGAGTTCCGCCAGCGAAATATAACCGTCTTCAAGAGCGTTTTCGAAAAACAACCGCGCATCCTGCTCCTTGACTTCACCGAGCCTCACTGCCCGGTCAAGAGTGAGGTAAGCCCCCACCGCTTCTCCTTTCTCGAGCAGCCTCTTCGCCTCTTCGCTCAAAATGAGCGACTGCGTCCAGCCCTCGTAATCGTCAGTTATCGAAAGAGACTCCGCGGATCTGTAGATAGAAAGCGCCGTATTGTAGTCTTTTTTCTCCAGGGAATCTTGAAACATCGTCTTCAAAGCTTGAGCGGCATCCCGGTGAAGTTCCTCGAGCTCTGACACCGGTATCTCTGTTCCGCGGCGCTTAAGCAAATCGAGATCTTGAATCGCCGCAAAAGGATTCCCGTTCAGGATATTCTGCTCAATCTGCTCCCGGGTCACTTCGA
>JAFGHN010000218.1 GCA_016930115.1 Spirochaetales bacterium
AGTATGGGGGGCGACGGTCTGGAGCGCGTATCTGAAGATGCGGTGCTCAACGCGAACTATCTGAGAAAGCGATTGTCTGCGCTCATCGAGCTGCCCTATGACCGGCTGTGCAAACACGAGTTCGTCCTTTCGGCCAAGGCCCTCAAAGACACCTTGGGCGTAAGCGCCATGGATATTGCCAAGAACCTGCTCGATTACGGCATACACCCGCCCACGGTATATTTCCCGCTTATCGTTTCCGAGGCGTTGATGGTTGAACCGACGGAAACAGAAGCATTGGAAATTCTCGATAGCTTTGTCGATGCAATCGAAGATATTATACGGCGGGCAAAGGAAGATCCGGAGGGGGTGAAAAGTGCGCCTCATACCACTCCGGTGAAGCGCGTGGATGAAGTTGTAGCCGCCCGTCACCCGCTTCTTCGCTGGTATCCTGAAACGTAAGAACGTTGACAGCGGATTTGCGAACAGGTAACCTGTCCGTTGAAACGCACAAAATGCGGGAGGAGATGGATGGCTGATCTGAAAACCAAGTATCTGGGCCTTGATCTGAAAAATCCCATCATTGTTTCGAGCTCGAATTTGACGGCCTCGGTGGACAAGATAGTTGCATGCGAAAAGGCTGGCGCCGGGGCAGTAGTGCTCAAGTCGCTCTTCGAGGAGCAGATCAAGGCCGATACGGCAGAGTTGATGAAGGGTGTCGAGGACGCTCAGTACGCCGAGGCTTTCGATTACCTGACAAAAACCGGCGACTATCATTTCATAGACAAATACCTGACACTCCTCGAAACGGCAAAATCCAGCGTTTCGATCCCGGTCATCGCGAGTTTAAACTGTGTTTCCGACGGTTCATGGATCGATTACGCTCAGCGGCTGGAAAGATTAGGGGCGGACGCTCTCGAGCTCAACATATTTGTGCTTCCCGCCGCCGTCAGGAAAAAAGGCGAGGAAATTGAACAAATCTACGTGAACGTTTGCCGGCGTATACGGAAAAAAATCTCCATCCCGTTTGCGTTGAAGATAGGTCCGCATTTTTCCGGTCTCGCGAATATGATCAAGAATCTGAAGGACGAAGGAGCGTCCGGATTCGTGCTCTTCAACAGGTTTTATCAGCCCGATGTTGATATAGAAAAGCTTGAGGTAGTTCCCGCCAAGATTTTGAGCGCGCCGGAAGAAATGGCCCTCTCACTCAGATGGATTGCTCTTCTCTCCGGCGAGATAGAGACCGATTTTGCCGCGGCAACGGGTATACACGATGGAAAATCGGTGGTGAAACAACTGCTCGTCGGCGCCAGAGCCGTGCAACTCTGCTCGGTCCTGCTGCAAAACGGCGTCGACTATGTCAGCACCATGCTCAACGTCGTCGTTGAATGGATGGATCGCCACAACTTTGCCCGCCTCGATGACTTTGTGGGGATGCTCAGCCAGGAAGAGCTCGAAAACCCGGAGCTCTATGAACGTGCACAGTACGTGAAAGCGCTCGTGGGTATCAGCTGAGCTTTCGTGGTGTTACTTTCCGGTTCTGCAAAGCCGCTTTTGTTGCTCTCAGCCGCAAAAACGTGTAGTATTCTCTAAAGACACATGGCATATTCCGACTATACCGATGACTTTGAGGACATTAGACCGTACACCGATGCGGAGATGAAGCCGGTCTTGCGGAGAATCAGCCAAAACGATTGGCTTGTCTCCGGGGTACGGAGCATGATCTTTCCGCGCTGCCCCGTTGCCCTTAAATCCCTCATGGGAAAACTGGTTCAATTTGATCTTTGGCGAAGGTTGCGCAGAGTCAAAACCATAGACCAGTTTCAGCGCAAGATCATCATCGATCGCGTGCTCGAGTATGTCATAAAAAAGACGGTTGAGTCGGTCACCAGCTCCGGTGACGAGAACCTTGACCCGGACGCTCCCTACCTCTATATCAGCAATCATCGGGACATCGTATTGGACTCGGCGTTCCTCAATTACGTCATGGCGAGACGAGGAAAGCAGATCGCGGAAATCGCCTTCGGGGACAATCTGCTCATAAATGATTTTGTATCCGATCTGATACGTATCAACAGATCGTTTGTGGTACGGCGGAATTTGCCGATCAGGGAAAAGGCGCAGGCAGCGCTCACGCTATCCCGGTATATCAGCTACACCATCGAACAGGGCAATTCAGTCTGGCTGGCGCAGCGCGAAGGACGCGCCAAGGATGGAAACGACAGAACAAACCCGACGATCCTCAAAATGCTTTATCTCGCACCCCGGCGGGAAGGCCTCAATTTCAACGAGTTTCTGGAACGTGTGAATATCATCCCGGTGGCTGTTTCTTATGAGTTCGATCCTTGTGACGTGCTCAAGGCGAGGGAGCTGCACCGTACTGAGAAGGCCGGTGGGTACCACAAACGAAAACATGAGGATTTACTCAGTATGTACAGGGGCTTAAGCGGTTGGAAAGGCCGTGTCCATATCGGCTTTGGCCAGCGTATCCAGGGCCGTTTTGCCGGTGTAACTGAGCTGGCCGCGGAAATCGATAGAGAGATTCACAACCACTACCACTTGTGGCCGAGCAATTTTATCGCTCACGACCAGCTTGCCGGAGGAAAAGCCCGCGAGCAGACCTACACTATGGATGATGTGAAGCGATTCATGCAGCGTTTCCGGCGCGAAAGCGCGGAAGTGAAGTCACGCGCGCTGCAGATCTACGCAAACGCCGTCGCCAACAAACTTGGTGAATCACCGGCCTGAGTGCGCGGGATTCATATCCGGGCAAAGGAATTCCGACACTAGAGAAGCAGATGAGAAACAAAGCGCTCTTACCCCTTCAGTTTGCCCTCATGTTGCTCGCGATACCGGTGATACTTGCCTGTACCGGCGAAGCGCCGGAGATCAGACAGGTATTCTGGCAGCTTAATCTTGCCTTTGATCCGCGTATCGATTTGAAGTATGAGACACTGTCGGTATTCGTTCACGTGGCTGACGCCGACGGTATCGAAGACGTTGACCTGCTCTATCTGCTGCAGGACGAACATGAGCTGTTGTGGGAGCTCGATGCCGAAGGATGGCGAAAATTTGAGAACGGCGAAGAAACCTGGATAGGTTCCAACAATATCCGGATGAACGACGGCTCAGTTTTCCCGAGGGCTCTATACCGGTTGGTCGTGATAGACAGATCCGGCGAACGCACTTACGATGAGTTCTACATAAATGCCGATGAAGTGGACAAATCGTTGAACGCTTTTCCAAAAGCGGTGGTGAGTACAGACACGATAACGTTGGAAGGCAACTTCCCGGAATTCACCTTCTGGTTCTACGATGATCAGTGGACCCTGGTCAAAATATTCACAACCAACGAGAAAAGCATCCCTGTTTCTTCAGCTCTCAATGCCAGGGAGCGTCAAGTTGCACGGTACCTGTACGTCAATACCCTCGATGACGGCGGCGGCTACGGTTTCATATACGGACCGGTTTCGCTGCAGTGATGCTCTCGTCCGGCGCTGATGACCGCCGGGTATTCAAGGATCCGCGTCGCCAACTGCAGGCGCGTTCTGAAGCAGCGCTTTCAGACGCTCCTTATCAAGCAGTTCGATCGGTCGCGATTCCGCATACTCCTGTGCGCTTCGTGAAAAGCGGCTGCTTGCAATGATCGTCCCGCGCATGATGCCGAGTTTTTTCATCTCTTCATGGATTGAACGTACCGTCGAAACATCGACAATGTCCGCAACCCGGAGGAGCCTGACAAGACACGGCATCTTGCGTGAGTTTCTCCATTTTGACTCCTGTTCCATGGCTATGATCTGACACCCGTTTGGAGCACCGCTGACATCTCTGGCGCTCAATTTCAAATTCGCAATGACATCCTTGCAGATCTCGTGGAACTCATCCTGCGGTGCCGTGAGAAAATCCTTCATACTGTCGTCGGCCCTCAGGTCCTGGTATTGGCTGAGTTTTTCCGCCACGTCACGGAACGCAGGTTGTCTTGAGTAAATTTTTTCCCATTGCTCAATTGCGCTTTCAAACTTCCTGAGTCTTTCGTAGCACAGGGCGAGGAAGTATCTGGCGTAGAGCGCTTCCGGGGCCGACTCTTTTTCTATCAATCTACTGGCCCGGACGAGTTCGGTCACCGCCTTATCGAGACTGTTCAGACTCATATAGCAGGCGCCGCGTTCCACGAGGGCTTTCACCTTGAACTCAGGATCGCGCTGCGATTTCTCAAAGCAGACCAGCGCCGCCACATAATCATGATTGTCCTTCAGCAGCCGCCCCAGGTAGTAGTAGCCTTTATAGTTGTCCGGCCTGTATTTTACCGCGAGATCGAGCTCACTCTTCGCCTCCACCGTTGAACTCGATTTGTAAAGCAGGTACCCCAGCTCGTAATGAGCGTTCCCGTGCCGCGGATCGAGCTCTATGGTTTTCCGGAAGAAGTCGCCTGCACGGTCGGAATTTTCCCTTTTCGTGAACAAAAGCCCCGCCTGATAGTAGAGTTCGGCGTTCTCCGGTTCCATTTTGATGAGAAGCACGTACTCTTTCAACGCCTCCTCAGGCTGATTGAATTTTACGTACAGATCGGCTATAGCTTTTCTAAAGGACGTCTCGTCGCATGCCCCGCCAAACTGGCCTATTTGATTGACGGTCTTAAATTCCATGAGCGCAAGTTCGGGCTTGCCGTCGGCCCGGTAGGCAAGCCCGAGCAGATAATGGGCCTCGGGGTTGCGGGGGTCTTTTGCCAGGATCTGTTTTGCCGAGCGGACCGCGGCGGCGTACTTCCCCTGTTTGACATGTGAGGCAACTGTGGCGATCTTCTTGGGTGAGAAGGTGTTTCTGGCGATGAAAATGATAATGCCGATCAGCGCGATGCCGACGAATATAGTAGGTATGAGATATATTGGCATTTCAGACTCCCGGTCCACATTAATTTCTTTTTACCTTGCTGTCAAACCGACGGTCACCGCCCTTGTGCTGGCATTCCTATTGATTTTCTGCGCGGGGAATGCCGCAGGACAAGCCGATCTCCTTGAAAAAGGAGAACAGCTCTATCTGGAGAACCGCTTTGAAGAAGCGCTTCCGGTGCTCGAGTCGGCTGTAGTGCAGCACCCACAGAACGAGCGGTTGTATCTGTACCTGGGTACGGTGTACGAGCACATGGGAATGTATGAGAAGGCGGTGAGTATTCTCCAGAAGGGCACGATTGTCGCGGATCTTTATCTCGACCTCATGTATTTCAACATCGCCAATAACCTTTTCAGACAGCGAAAGACGGCATTGGCTGATGAAATGTACAGCCGGTGCATAACCGACAATCCCCGGTTTGCGGAGGCCTATCTGAACCGGGCGAACAACCGCGTAGAGTTCGAGGATTTCAGCGGGGCGGTGGACGACTACAACGTGTATCTCAATTTGAAGCCTGCCTCGCAACAACGGGAAAACATCGAAAAGATGATCGGACTTCTGACCTCTCGGATTGAAGCGGACATAGCGCGGACCAGGCAGGAAGAGGAGCGGCGGTTGGCCGAGGAAGCGAGACAGAGAGCTTTGCTTGACGAGGTCCTGCAAAGCCTGAAAAAAGCATCCGAAGAAACGAAGAACCTTGGTGTGGAAACCGAAGGTATCGAAGAAGTTGAGACGGAAACCGATATAGTTGATTAATAGGCTGCCGGCTTACGACAGGGGTTTGCCGGCAGCCTGCTGACGGAGATGTGTGGCAATGGACAGAAAAACTATGATGATCGTTTCCGCGGCGGCGGTCATACTGATTGTTGTTATAGTGGTGCTGATACTCACGCTTGGCGGGCGCGCCGGTTCAAAGACAGATACACAAGACGGCGTGAGGTTGAATACCTTGCGCCTTGCCGAAGAATACTCAGGCCAGGGCGAGTTCCAGCGTGCCCTCGATCTTTTGGATAAGCTTTTGATCGAGGACACCGATGATGAGCAGGCAAGGGAGTTGCGCGACCGGACGATAGAGGCAAAGAGAGAGGCGGAAAAGGAGCGGGAAGAAGCACAGCGCGAAGTACAGGAGAACCTCAAGGAGTCAATAGCAGAATCCATCAAAGATGCCCAGCCGAAGGTGGTCATAACCGCTCCTCCGGTTGACAGAGAAGCGGAGGCGGCGCAAAAAGCCGCTGAGCGCGAAGCAGAAGAGGCAAGGAGAGCCGCCGAGGCGGCGGCTGAAGCAAAACGCATCGCGGCAGCCGAAGAGGCCGCCAGGATAGAGGAGCAGCGAAGAAAAGCCGAGGAGGCAAAACGGGCGGCCGACAGAGAGCGGTTTGATACCGTAAAGCAGCTTATCGAAGAGGGCATCACCGCACTTGACGGCGAGGACTTTATAACCGCCCGCGAAAAGTTCATCGAGGCGACGAGGCTTGATCCCGACTCCGCCGAAGCGTACGCGCAGCTCGGCGAGTCCTACATGCTTGAAGATTCCGAAAATCCCCGCAACCTGCAAAAAGCGGTTGAATACGCCAACAAGGCCATCGAAAAGGACAAGAACTACTGGTTGCCGCACTTCACCCTGGGCCAGATTTATACATCCACCCGGAATTGGGATAACGCCATTCGCGAATACGGTGAAGCCGCGAGACTGAACCCCGAGCGCGACGATATTCTTTACGAGCTCGGCAAAGTCCAGTTTCGTGCCGGCAGGTTTTCCGACGCGGCGCAATCTTTCGAGGCGTGCGCGCATCTCAATCCGGCACATGAACGAGCGTTCTACAATCTTGGCGTGACCTATTCACGTCTCGGAAGAGATGACAGCGCCCTTATAGCCTATCAGTCGGCCTATACCGTGAGACCGGATTACGATCTGGCTTATCACGCTGCGGCCGGGATACTTTCGTCGAAGCGAAGGTACAGCGACGCAATTGCGCTCTACAGGAAGGCTATTGCGTTGGATCCGGAGAGATCTGAGTACCAGCGAGATCTGGCGGCGGCCTATTTCAATACTTCTGATTTTGTAAAGTCCGAGGAATACTACAAGAGAGCTCAATCACTTGATCCCGATTCGCCTGAGAACAATTACAACGTAGCTGTAGTGCTCCTCAAACGGGAAAAGGCGGGCGAAGCGCTTGCCTATGCCGTGAAAGCTGTCAGTAAAAAAAGCGATTCGCCGCAGTACCTCTTCACGCTCGGGGAAGTGAGCGAAAAACTTGGCGACAAGGAGACAGCGATTACGGCGTACTCGCAAGCCGTCACGTATGATTCCAATTACCTGCCGGCGCGTGTCAACCTTGGGAAGATATACGATGAGACCGGGCAGTACGACAAAGCGCTGCAAACTCTGCTCGCAGCGTACCGAATCGATCCGGATTCACTGGAAGTAAATAACAATCTTGGCAACGTGTACCTGCATCAGAAGCTCTACGATGACGCGATAAAGCACTACTTGGCGGCAATCAAGAAGAAACCGGACGCCACGCTCATGCGCTACAATCTTGGTATCGCTTACATCGAGACCGGAAGGTACGATTCGGCAATCGGGATACTGACGGATCTTGTCAAAATCGATCCGCAGTATTGGGACGCCTATTATCATCTGGGCAACGTGTACTATAAGAACGGCGAGCGTGAAAGTGCACTGAGCATTTTCAGGACTTTGCTCGAGAAGAATCCGGGGTACGAAAAACGGGACGAGATCGAGAAACTGCTGAACTGACAGACCGCTTACACGCAAAGCAGTCCTTCCGTCAGGTCCTTTTCACCTGTTCGAAAAGTCTTGACCGGCTTAACTCCACCCAGATCGGTCGTCCGTGGGGACAGCGGGCGTCTTCGAGCTCGAACGCCTGTCTCGCGAGCTCGCTTCCTGTAAGATCGTCTACAAGTTCACCGTCCATCACCGCCGATCTGCACGCCACGGTCGCGTAAAGCGCCTGTTCAAGGGAGATCGGGTCGCCCTTTCTTCCCTTGATAAACGCGGATAGCGCATCTTTCATTTCGAGACAGACGGCGGGACATGCGGTCACAAGCCAGGAACCGGCGCCTTGCCGCTCGAGGGTGAATCCCAGCTTTTCATAAGCCGCCCGGTCCCGCTCAACCATCTCCTCCTCTTCCTCGTCAAGGTCAAGATGGAGCGGCACGAGCAGATTCTGGATTTTCGGTTTTTCTTTTACCAGCTTCTCGTAGATGATCCTTTCATGCGCGGCGTGCTGGTCGATGATGTAGAGACTCTGATTGCGCTCGACAAGAAGGAAGAGACCAAAGAGCTGCCCGTGATATTTCAACTCTGTGGCGCCGGCTTCGGGTTTTGGGGGTGCGGAACGGGAGAGTTGGCGGCGGACCGTTTCTATGTCAATCGCGGCCCGTTCGTACGGGCGGAAGAAAGACCGAGAGAATTCCGCGGCGGGTTCGCCGGCAAATGTCTGCTGGCGGTAAGGGTCGTGAAACGAAACACCCGCCCGAAGCTTGTAGCCTGAAAGCATCGAACGCACAAGATCCACCGTAGCTCTGTGTATCACTTGCAGGTTCTTGAAACGGACCTCTCGCTTTGCCGGGTGAATATTGAAATCAAGAAGCTCGGGATTTACGTCGAGGAAAAGAAAGGCCGCCGGGTAATTGCCGCCGGCCAGATGCTCCGAATATCCGTAGAGCACCGCCTGCACAAGCGCGTACTCCTGCACGCGCCTTCCGTTGACAAACATGTACAACAGCCGCTTGTCCCTTCGCGCGAAATCGGGATTTGTGATCACGGCTCTGAGCGAAAAATCCTCCAGGGCGATCTCTTTGCTGTCGAGAATTTCCGGTTCGAGAGAGCCGGCGAAAACCGAAGCGACACGGCCGGTCAAATCCTGGGCCGGCAGATACAACTTCATTTCCCCGTCGGTGAAGTACCTGAAATTGATGGAGGGGAAGGGAAGGGCTTTCTCGATAAACGCCTGTTTGCACGCGGAAGATTCGGATGAAACGCGCTTCAGGAACTTTCGTCTTCCCGGGAGCGAGTAAAACAGATCGCTCACTTCCACCGTCGTGCCCGGCGAACCTGCCGCAGGTGAGTTGCCTATGACCTTACCGGCATGCACAATAATACGTGCCCCCTTGTCGGGCGAATCGTGGTGCGTACTTGTTATTTCAAGCTTTGAACAGGCAGCGATACTCGCGAGTGCTTCGCCTCTGAAGCCCAGGCTCCGGACGGAATAGATGTCCTCGGTTCTGGTGATCTTGGAGGTGGCATGAGGCAAGATGCAGAGCTCCAAGTCTTCAGCGGACATCCCGGTTCCGTTGTCCACCACCCGTATGCGTTCTATGCCGCCGCCGTCCACTTCAACCGTTATTGCGTCCGCTCCGGCGTCTATCGCGTTGTCGAGCAGTTCACGTATAACAGAAAGCGGCCGGTCGATAACCTCGCCGGCCGCTATTTTTCGTACATCAGCTTCCCGGAGGATATGTATCCTCCGGGAAGGTCCGCTTGAAAGCATAATCTCTTAGAAGTGCACCCGCGTTTCGATGCTGATCGAAGGATTGACCTGTGGTTGCCCGTTCTTTGCGTCAAGAAGGACGTTGCCTTCATCGTCGTGAGCGACGGTCGTGGTCACCAGGATTGCCAGGTCAAGTGTGGGCGCAACCGGGTAGATCACTTCGCCTTTCAC
>JAFGHN010000219.1 GCA_016930115.1 Spirochaetales bacterium
GGAATCTGAACCTCAATATCGATCTCGAAAGCGAAGACAAGGATGCTGAAGTCCTTGCTCTCGCCGCGGTGCTCGCGCTCGAAAGATTCAGACAACCTGTAGGGTATACGCCGTTGTTTTTTGCGTCGATCGGGTGGTACTCGAGGGTGAGCAGCGTCAGAGAGCAGGCGGCACGGGTTCTCGATAAGCTTGTCGACGACCCAACGGGGATTCTGCACGGGCTTGTGCGGCTGGAGACCGACTATACGGTGAAATTCGAAGCGCTCGAGGCGGCGGGCCGGTCCGGGGCGCCGGCTGCGGCAAAAGCCGCCGTCGCGGCTGAGGCGGTGCGGCAGGGGCTGGTCAACGTTGCGGCGAGCGCCGTCGAAACGAGCACGCTGGGCCGGCTCAGACAGCGCGGGCTTGAGTTGCTCATCGAGTACGGCCCGGCGGACGTCGGGGTGACGGAGTACCTCGAGGAGATAATCTCCGGCAGGCTGGATATCAATGAACAACTCACCGCAGTTGCCGCACTCGAGGCCGACGGGCGGAGCGAGGCTGTCGCGGTTCTGGTGCGGTTTCTAAAAAAACAGAACGAGCGGCAATTGTCCGGGCTGAGCCCGGCCGACTACAGGGTTGTTAAGAGCGTTATCATAACGCTTGGAGAGATCGGAGATCCCGCGGCCTTTGAGGAGCTTACCATGGTGAAGATATCCAATTGGCCCGCTGCGTTGGTCCGTGACGCCCAGGAGGCTCTGGACAAACTGAAGCAGGCTACCCCGGCCGGCGGCGCCGGCGCTACAGTTTCAGTTTCTTCATGACATCGACAAGGATTTTCCGATTGCTCTTGGACATGGGGCACATCGGCAATCTGTAGGTTTCGTCTATTCGACCCGCCTCGGCAAGCGCGGCTTTGATAGGAATCGGGTTTGTTTCGATGAAAATCGCCTGGAAAAAGGGGAGTAATCTGTAATGGATCTCCCGCGCCTTTTCCATTTGCCCTGCAACGGCCGCCGAAACCAGCTCGGTCATTTCTTTTGGAATGAGGTTGCTTGCAACCGATATGACCCCGCTCCCGCCGAGCGCGATGATGGGAAGCGTCAAGTTGTCATCTCCTGAAAGGATGTCCAGGGAATCCGGCTTTCTCATCACAAGATCGGTCACCTGTGACATGCTGCCGCTCGCTTCTTTGACACCGTGGACCGAGGGGATTGTTGCTATCTTTAGCATCGTATCGTTTTCTATATTCTTGCCGGTTCGGGAGGCTATGTTGTAGATGATGAGCGGTATATCCACCGCCTCGGCAACTGCGGCGAAATGTCTGTAAAAGCCCTCCCCTGTGGGTTTATTGTAATAAGGAGCGATCTGGAGTGAGGCATCCGCGCCTATCTCGGCGGCCAGTTTCGTCATCTGAATAGCCTCGTTGGTGCTGTTGGAGCCGGTTCCGGCGATTACCGGAACACGGCCGTTGGTCTGTTCAACGACCACTTCGATGACGCGTATATGCTCGTCATTGTCCAGGGTAGGGGATTCACCGGTGGTACCGACCGGAACGAGACCGGTAATCCCTTCCGAGATCTGGAAATCGACGAGGTCTTTCAAGGCCGGCTCATCAACTTCCCCGCTCTTTGTAAACGGCGTTATCAAAGCAGTGTATGCACCTTCAAAATTCATGGAGTCGCTCCTTTTATTCCTATATCAATCATGAAATCTTCAACCGTAAAGAACCCTTGTTTTTTCTGCAGCCACTCTGCGGCGAGCACCGCCCCAAGCGCAAATCCCGCGCGGCTTCGCGCGCGATGCCGGATCTCCACCGTGTCCGCGATCGAATCGATGATAACGCAGTGTTGGCCGGGTTCGGCGCCGCCGCGGACCGAGGCCACATGCAGTTCATCCGGCTCGGGGCGCCTGTCGAGCCTTTCGGTGACGATTCGTTTCTTGTTCTTGTTGGCTTTGAGTATCCTTGCGGCGGTCTCGAGCGCAGTGCCGGACGGGGAGTCTTTTTTGTTCTTATGGTGTATCTCGTACATCATGATATCGTACTGCGGCAGATTTGAAATCACGGCGGAGGCCGCCTGGGCAAGGCCGATAAAAAGATGCGCGCCGATGCTGAAGTTCGAGCCGTGAATAAAAGCGCCGCCTCCGTCAAAGAGCGCCTTTACCTCGGCCAGCTTGTCGGCCCACCCGGTGGTGCCGACAACCGCGCGTATTCCGGCCTTCGAGTAAAAATATGCGTTTTGAAGAACCCCCGAGGCGAGGGAGAACTCGATGGCAGTGTCGGCGCCCTTCGTTACACCCGCGGTGAGCGCAACGGCATCGGCGTCGCTTGCCACGGGATCTATCCGCGCGACAACCCTGTGGTTGCGTTCCGCGAGGATCTTTTCGATTTCTTTGCCCATATTACCGTAGCCGACAATCAGGACATTCATGAAGTGCATAATAGAATGTGAAGGCATTAGGTGCAAGTATTTCGTATATGGGATTTTCTGTGTATTATCTGCCCCATGCGTGTGGGTGTTTACGGGCTTGGAAGATTCGGTGCTTTCTGGGCGAGGTGTCTGACCGGCAGGTATGAGGTCCTCGCTTATTCGCGGAACGAACAGAGAGAAACGCCGGAAGGCGTGCAGAGGGCGGAGGAAGGCGACGTCCTCGCCTGCAATGCTGTTTTTCTGTGCGTGGCAATTTCCGCAATGGAGGAAGTGGTCTCCAGGATAGCTCCCGCCGTGCGCGACGGGGCGACAGTTTTTGATACCTGCTCGGTAAAAGTCCATCCCATAGCGGTGATGGACAAGTTTCTTCCACGGGGCGTGCACATTATCGGGACTCATCCGATGTTCGGGCCGGACTCGGGAAAAAACGGGATCGAAGGACTCCCACTTGCGTACTGCCCTGTCCGCTCAAGCAAGGAAAACCGCGAGTTCTGGCTCGGCGAGTTCCGCAACATGGGCCTGCGGGTGTTGAGCCTGGATCCGGAAGAGCACGACCGCGAAGCGGCATACACCCAAGGGGTCACTCATTTCATGGGTCGCGTGCTCAATGACATGGAGCTCAAGCCGAGCGCGATCGCGACGAAGGGTTATGAAAAACTCCTTGAGATAATCGAGCAGACCTGTAACGATCCCTATCAGCTTTTTATCGATCTGCAGAGATACAACCCGTACACAATACAGATGCGGGAGCGTCTGGGTTTGTCCCTCAAGAAGGTGCAAGACCAATTACTTGACACCACAAGCGGTGAAATATAGAGTCAAGCCATGTCCGAGCTGCGCATACGAAAAATCGATGAGATTGAAATAGATACGGTGCTCGCGGAAGATATAGATTTCACCGGGGAGTTGTCATTTACCAAGCCGTTAATGATAAAAGGCAAGTTCAACGGCACGATACGCGCCTCCGGTGATCTGTATGTGGGCGATGATGCTCTGGTGGAAGCCAAAATTGAGGCAAACGTCGTTTCCCTGAAGGGCAAGATCAAAGGGAACATATACGCCAAGTCCCGGGTGGAGCTTTTCTCGACGGCGACGGTTGACGGGGATATTACGGCTCCAGATATTGTTATGGAGAGCGGGTGCCGATTCAACGGCATGTGCAACATGATTCGAAAAGTCGCGGCGAACGACAGCGGGGAAGATTCATAACATGAAGCGGAGATTTGTCTGGACAATCCTTCTTATCGGATTGGTCCTGTTTCAAGCGCAGTCACAGGACAGGCCGGATGCGTTGGCCAGTTACAACAGCGGCGACTATGAAAACGCCGTAAGAATATGCCTTGAAGAGCTCAAAATTCAGCCGGAAAGCCGGGATTCATTCTCGGTATTGTGCTGGAGCCTCGTTGCGCTGGGCCGATATCAGGAAGCTCTTAAATACGCCACCGATGCTTATGCCTTGGCTCCCTACGATCCGCGAATCGTCGAAGTCCTTGGAGAGGCAAACTTCTACCTTGGCAGGAATTTGGAGGCCCTTGAGTTGTTCGAGCTTTATACGGTGCTTGCGGAGACCGGAGGGCGGATCGATAGGGTCTATTATTTCATGGGCGAGGTTTTCATACGCCTTGAACAGTACAACAAAGCGGATATCGCCCTTTCCACGGCGCTCTACCACTCACCCAATGTCTCCGCCTGGTGGAGCAGGCTTGGCTATGCGAGGGAGATGGCCTCTGATTACGCCTACGCGCTCGAGGCGTACAACAAGGCTCTCTCGTTAAATCCTAATCTGCTTGACGCAGACCGCGGCAGAGTCCGTGTTCAGTCCGCCCTGAATCAAGCTTAACCTACGTTCATACCGATAATAAATCCATAAACCGTCGCTCGCGTTTGGTTGTGCCGGCCCGGCGGGCGTTCGGCCGGCCGGTATCGCCTGAAAGACCAGTTTGTTTTTGAGAGGGCAGTGCTGTATATTTTTTCAGAAGAGAGGTGAGAATGAAACAACTATTCGCAGCGTTCTTGCTTGCCGGAGCTGCCCTATTGCTTGCCGGATGCGAGGAGATGCTCAATTTTAATCTGTTTTCTGCCGTCGATACCCCCCAAACACCGTCGGCGGACAAGATTGATGCGATGTCAGACTCGGAGCTCCTTGATGAGATCGAGCAGCTCATGGAAACCGACACCTTCTTTGCCGATATTGCCGAAAACGATGAAATCAGAACCGCTCTTGTTGAAAATCTGAGCGAAATTTACGCCGGTGGCTCGGATGCTGATCTTGAAGAACAGCAGCGGGCTTCGCTGCTGGTTGCTGAAATCGAGCTCAACACCACCGCCGCGGGTATTGTCGTCAATGATTTTGTCAACGTGTTGACCGAGTTCATTGAGGAGCCGCCGGAATCCGATGGACCCGAGGAATTGGTGGAGGCCCTCGTCAGCCAGGTGTTTTCCTCCGTTACTGCTGACAATTTTGACCAGACCCTTGATGCGTTATTGGCGGCGGCAGAGGCGTACACCTTTTACGGAGAGAGTCTTGATGACACCGGTGAGGTGGTCGCCCCTGAAAACGTCAATTCCGGCGCGGTCGCGCAAGATGCCATCGTTGCAATTCTGATTTCAGAGATCGTTGACGACGATCAGCCCGGGTTGCTGTCGGTTGCCGACCTGAGGTCGATCGTGGTAGATGGTGAACCGTTTCCCGATGATTTCGTGATTGAAAATAATCCGCTGGAAGAAAACATTGCGCTAGTAAATATTCTTGATGCTTCGGGTCTCGAAGGTTTTTTTGCCGAATAAGGGGAGAGAATGAGACGTAACTTGATTGTACTGCTGTTCTTTTGTATTGCTGTTTCGGCCGTCTCTGCCGATGCAAAGATAATCCCTGAGCCGCCATTTTTTCCCCAAAGTGCGGAAGTGATGGCCCAGGGAGGGTCCTTCAACGCCAACGGGTCCGGTTTCTACTCGTTCTTTTCAAATCCCGCGTCTTACGCGGGGGAGAAATCTTCACTCACTATCGTATCGTTGATGCCCTGGATCTATGCCTATCCGGACCCGGATGTTATCGCAGCATTGGCCGCGATGGCCGAAGACCCTGCAAGCGGAATCGCGGGTTTGAATGATCTTCTAACCGGCCCGGGCTTTGGAGCGGGCGGCTCGACGGGTGCCGGTTATGTCGGGAACGGTCTGGGACTCGGCCTCGTCGGTATGGCCGATCTGTATGGCTGGGGACCGAAAACCCTCGGTATCAACGTGGACGGGAATATCACCGTCGGTTTTGTAGGTGGTTTCGCTTTGCCGATTAGGATCGGCGGTCTCACGTTGAAAATCGGCGGTGATTTTCGTCCGATGTACCGGATACGTGTACCGGAGCTCGGGATCAGCACCTTTGCTTCCATGCTATCCGGAGGTTCGGAAGATATGGAAATCGATGTGCCGGTCTATCACGGGGTAGGACTTGCGATAGACGCCGGGACCATAGTTGAGTTCGGGCCGTTTGCCGCGGGTATAGCGTTAAGAGATCTTTTTGGCACCACTTTCCAGTATTCAACGAGTACGCTTACCGAGCTGGTGGACGCTCTCGAAGCCGGGTCGCTTCCTGAGGGAGGGGAGCTGGTTGGCGAAGATGTCAGATACATGATTCCGATGTCGGCACAAGTCGGCCTGGCGTTTCACCCAAGGCTGGGTGCGCTATCGAAGATCGTGGATCCGATTGTGCACGCAAATTTTGAACGGTCGTTCATGCCCGGGGCGGAGGATGAATCGTTCTGGGCTTCACTACACGCGGGCGCCGAGGTGTCGTTCTTGTCGATGCTGAAATTGCGGGCCGGCATCAACCAGGGTTACATCACCGCCGGTGTTGGTTTGCATCTGCTCTTTCTCGATTTGAATGTGGCGTATTTCGGCCGGGAGCTCGGCAGTTTTGCAGGGTCCAGGCAAAATCAGGGTATTACCATGGAGCTTGCGCTCCGGTTCTAACGGGAGCTATACTGGCTGCATATATGAAAAGATTATCTGTCTTGTTGTTCCCTGTTACGGTGGTTCTTATTTCAGCCTGCCAGGCTGTTTTCACCTACAGCCCCTTTTCTTTTCTCGAGAGGGACATATCAACAAGACCGGTGGTTGAACAGGTGGCTCGGGCGAGGGAAGCCTTGAGTTCGGGTGACACCGCGCAGATGGCCGAAGCGTACGCGGTTGTCGAAGCGCTTCTGGAAACCAGCGATGATCCCGAACTCTATCTGCTGGCCGCGGATCTCGCCTTTGGCGCTTCGGGCATGACGGAGGTCTTTACCTCGGCGCTGCAGGATTTGGATACAATAACCACCGGCACTCCAGAAGACTTGCAGGAGGTCCTCGACGCTCTCGACCTCGATCTCATTTCTGAAGGCGTAACTTATGTCCAGGCGGCGGACGCCGCGGACGCGGAAGTAAGCGATACCCAGTATATTATCGCCGGCGCCGCGCTTCTGACGAGCGCCGTGGAACAGGCCGGCGGATTTGAGGAATTGGGGAACCTGACCGAGGGAGATGCATACGAAGACCTTCAGGACGCCAGGGATTTTCTGGAAGCCGGCGGCGCCACCGATCTGCTCGATATGTTCGGACTGTGACACCGGAGGCGAAATGTACCGGAAAACCATAAAGTTCTTCATTTCAGTAATCGCGCTCACGGTGCTCTGTTCGTTCGTATATGCCGGTGACGGCGATGTCGTTATCGATCTTCCTTCGGCAAGGACAGCGGCCGTAGGCGGTTTGCATGTGACCGTGACGGATGATCTTTCTTCGCTGTTTGCAAATCCCGCCGGTTTTATTTCGGCGGACCCGCAAATCAGTCTCGCCGAAGTTACGTTGGGCATGCAGGGGCCGATTTTTGATATCGCCGGTCTCGTCATCCAGGGACTGCAACCGGACCAGGAATTTTCCGAGTTGCTTGCCTCCGAAGCAGTGCTTGATCTTGTCTCGACGCTGTATGCCGCCGCAGACATCCTTGGTCCCGTGAGTTTCGGGTACCTCGGAAAAGGCCTCGGGTTCGGTTTTTTCAATACGACTGACGTGGTTTTCAAGAGCGATTCACCGCTTACCATGACGGCGATTGCGGGCGAGCAGATTACCCTCGCCGGTGGTTACGCCTTCAGGATTCCGCTTACCAAAGATTCGACACATGTCCTCGATCTGGGCGTGCTGCTCAAAGGCTCACTTCGCGGAGAGGTGGAGCTTAAGCGCACATTATTGGAGCTGCCCGGCTTGTTCTCTTCAATAGGGCTCGATACGGTAACGGAATCGCCTTTCAAGCTGATTTCCGGCATCGGGATTGACGCCGGCATACGATACGGGCTGGGGGATATATTCGCCGTGGGTATTGTTGGCAAGGATCTCTACACGCCAACGATGACCCGGTCCTACGCCACAACGAACGATTTTCTCGAAAACGCCGCGGACCCGACGGTTTCCTATGGTGCGGTGCCGATTGATCTTACCGCCGGGGTTCTTTTTTCGCCGCGGCTCGGTGTTCTTTCCAGATATGTGAGTGATTTGCGATTGATGGTGGATTACGTGGATATCCTCGATTTTCTTACCCACCCCGCCACCGCACGAAATCCGATTCTGCACGCGAGCCTTGGAGTGGAGCTGCGGATACTTGAAATTCTCATGATCAGAGGCGGCTTCAGTCAGGGGCTGTTTGCGGCGGGTCTGGGCCTCGACCTGACGATTTTCGGCATCAACATCGCGATGTACGGTACCGAATTATCTTCCGAACCGGGCCTTAGGCCGGTGTACAACGCACAAGTCGGGATAGACTTCAGGCTCTAAGAGTATACCGTGCCCTTATTACCCTGTGAGCCGCTCTACGCCGGTATGGGCAAATGTTGACATTCGACGGCAATGCTGTTACATTCGCTCCTGCATCTCGGGCCGCTAGCTCAGTTGGTAGAGCAACAGCCTTTTAAGCTGTGGGTCCTGGGTTCGATCCCCGGGCGGCTCAATTTCAAGAAAGCAAAAAAATCCAACTACCCTCTATACTGATTTCTCCCAAGTAGTTGGATCTCTACGCAGATCCATCACCGCTGCAACGATGATTTCGTTATCCCGGGCCTGATATAGAAGACCAAATGGAAACCGTTTCAACAAGATTCGTCGGGTGCGATCCGACACAATTGTTCAGGCATTGGGGAATTGGACGATTTTGTCAATTGCAGATTCAACTTCGGTCAGAAATTCGTATCCCAATCCAAATCGTTGACCCTCATAGTATTCTATCGCTTCAGTGAGTTCAGAGGAGGCAGGCGTGAGGAAGCGAACATTCACGGCTTATTCTTTAGCTTTTCTTTTAGTTCATCCCACGAGTCAGATCCAATCCTGCCGTCATCAAATGCGTCAAGGCGGGATTCTGCCTCCCGCGCCCAGGCTTTCTCCAAAATTTGGATATCCGTTGATTCAAGGCTCGCGTACAAGGCGTCAATGAGCTTCGCTCTGTCAGCAGGATGCAATCGTAGAGCATCTTTGATTACTCCGGTGAGTCCGTTTCCCATGTGTCTAATATATCATGGTGTGACGAGCACTGTCAGTAAAGATTCCCTCTTGTCCTCACAGCTCGCGTAATCTCATATGTGCGCTGTTTTCAGCCTTCATCGCCATAATGGATATAGTGACAAGAAGGTCTCCAGGACGAGTCATTCAAGGAGAAGCTGGGAAATGGGAGCGAATTGGCGCCGTTGGCGGCGCGCTTGCGCACGCGCCACCGGCTTCAGGCGATGATTCTACACCCACCAGAAGCGTCTATGCGCTCGAGAACGGCAGTCGAATGCCGCAGATTCTCAGTATCCAAGAAGTGCGAGAAATATGACGGCCTCAGAGACGGGCGAAAGCTCATGGTTGAAGCGATCAATGCTTGTTTCCAGCTGCAACATGTCGAGGGTCGGGAAATTGAATCAGGTGAATTCGATGTGAGACACATGCTCGTCAATGGTCCGGGTTACCGCGAGCGTTGTTATGTGCCCACCGAGATTGAATCGAGAGAGCTCGTATACAAAGCGCGAGAACCTGAATATTAAAAATGAACTGATGCTGATTGTAGCTCAAAAGGAATAGGACTTATCCGGCAGAATTCGCTCTCTAATTCGTAACCGAAGATAATCTTGCCTGCGGATGTTTCCGACTGGCCTGAATTTGCTGGTTGCAGTCTTTATGTGCATATTATGCCGATGAGGCTGTACATTGCGTTTGATTATAGGATACCGGTGATATTCCTGGTTCTACTTCTGGCCGGATGCTCCGGCAAAAACGACGATGGCAATTCTCGCTTGAAAGACCCATCCGGAAACCGCGCAGATGTTCCGGTGGCGGAACAATACGATATCCCGTATGAAGTTGAACACACCCATGTTGACAGTGTTACCAGTCCGCTCGACGTATACACTGTGGTCATTTATAGAGATGCAACGGATACGGTAAAATTGGCAAAATACATATCAAAAAACGACACATTCTACTATCTTTCTTTGACATATATCGGAAGGGAAGATCGGTTTATGAGCGGTGCTGTTGTGATGGATATCGACGGATTCATATCTGAATATCGTGATTATGATCCGTATCGCGGCGAGATGTCTGACGGTACTATAGTGAAAACTATTACGGCAATGCTGAATAAATTCATGACGAACGATATGATGGCGGCCGTAAACATGCGGGTTCAGTTTGAACCGGAAGCTCCCCTTACGATAACGGAAGCGGGCCTTGATAATATCAGGCGGTTTATTTCGGAAATGGAAGA
>JAFGHN010000220.1 GCA_016930115.1 Spirochaetales bacterium
ACCCGGAGAAAGTGTACAATTACCTGAAAAGCATCGGGATCTACTACCATCAGTATATCCCCTGCGTCGAGTTCGACGGGAATGGGAACCCGCTCCCCTACACCATAACAGGCGAGCAATGGGGTGTATTTCTAAACGGCCTGTTCGAATGTTGGATAGGGAGCGACACCAGTGTAGTCTCGATACGGGATTTTGACGCGATGCTGCACCATCTTGTTCACGGCGGATACGCCATGTGCGTCCAGGGCGGCTGCTGCGACCACTATCTGGTGGTGGAATACAATGGCGATATGTATCCTTGTGATTTCTTTGTTGAAAAAAGCACACGCCTGGGAAACGTCGCCAGGGACGGCTGGGAAAAGGTGCGGGCATCCGCCCGGTACCATTCATTTGCGGCGCTCAAATCAGAATGGAATAACCGATGTTCAACCTGCGAGTTCTTACGGTTCTGCTCAGGAGACTGTTTGAAACAACGGTACCGGGGCGAATCGAGAGATTCCCGTAATGTGAGCTGGCTCTGCGATGGATGGAAAGCCTTCTATACGAGAGCGTTACCCGCTTTTGAAGATCTCGCGGTCGATTATTTGAACCGGCGTCAAATGGAGCTTCCTGTTGCTCTCAGGCGGCAAGTCAGGAACCTGCCGCCCCTTAAAATCGGGTGGAACGACCCCTGTTTCTGCGGCAGCGGCAGAAAATACAGGCTCTGTCACGGTATCTCGGTGAGCGACAGGGCTGCCCGGTGAGTATATTACGACTTACACAGAGCAATCGCTTCATCTGCAGCGGACGCGGCGTCGGGCGCGTAACCGTCGGCGCCAATGCTGTCACAGAAGCTTTGCGTGACGGGAGCACCACCTACCAGGATCGAAACTTTGTCACGCATGCCGGCTTCGGTCATCGCTTTCACCACATTTTCCATTTCCGTCATCGTGGTCGTCAGCAATGCGGAGCACGCGACGATATCCGCGGAGTTGTCCTTTGCCGCTTGTAAGAACTTTTCCGGGGCGACATCCACACCCAGATCGATCACGTTCATTCCCTTGCCTTCCATCATAATCTTGACAAGGTTCTTTCCGATATCGTGAAGGTCTCCCTTGACCGTACCGATTACCACGGTGCCCTTGTTGGAGGCGTCAGAATCGGTCATGTGAGGTTTGAGGACTGCTATTCCGGCGTTCATCGCCCTCGCCGCAATCAACACTTCCGGAACATAAATTTCGTTTTTCTTGAACTTGTCACCAATTATCGCCATCCCGGACATCAGCCCTTCCTCAAGAATGCTCTTCGCCGCCAAACCTTCATCGATTCCCTTCTGGACCATTTCCTTGACTTCGTTTGCCTTGCCTTTTTGAAGCAATTCAGAAATGTCGCTCAATACGCTCATGACATACCTCCAAGATGGAATGCATTATTGTGATACCGCTATTCGTTCAACGATACCCGAAGTAGCGGCGAAGGGACTTGAACCCCTGACAAAGCGGATATGAGCCGCTTGCTCTACCACCTGAGCTACGCCGCCGAGCTACTCTATCAAAGAGAAAAGCATGAGCAATATAACAACCGCATATATGCGTGTCAACCGTAGCCACTTTCAAAGTGGGCGCTACATAAGGTTGCTTTCGCGCGCTTCCCGGAGTATTCGGCTGTTGAAATAATTCTTGTGGAGGTACGACTGTTTATCATGGGAATCGTCCATAGTCGCCGCCCGTTCCTGGACGTACTTGAACGCTTTGCTCAAGGCCGTCAGACGATCGAGGTTCTTCTCGCCGAAAATCGCTCCGATTGCACAGGCGTAAAGGTAGTAATACATACCGTTGTATGGATCGATATTCGAAAGCTTCTCTTCCCTGGTGATTCTCGCAAGGACATTCACTCCGGTCTCGTCTTTGGCGACGGCGCTCTGCAGATACGCATGAAAGGCACGCATCATCACGGACAGCACTCCACCGTCTTCCGGTGCATGGATGGCGCGGTCTTCAAAGTTTGAAAATCCCGTTTCCCAAATCGGCTGTTCCGCCGGCGCAAATAGCCTGGATGCGCCCTTCAAGTCGGTCTCCACGGACTCCATATTCTGCAGAGCTTTTTCCTGTTGCTCTGCGAGATAGAGGGCCTCCGCAAGAAAAAACCTGGCTTCAGCGTCCGTCTCGTACTTCATGAGCGCTTTCGCCGCCTCCGCCGGTGATCCGCAATAACCCTCTGCCCTTCTCAGCCATTTCTCGAACACGTCCCGCGGTCCGTCGCCGTAGAGCTGGCAACCGGTCAAACCTTCGAGGCAGAGATCTACACATCGCTCATAGCGTCCCAGCTCGAACTGAATCCGGACTTCGACAAAAATGAGGTATACCTGATATCCGTGCAAGGCACACTCATCCGCCAGTTTTCTGGTTTCCGTTAACGCCGCCAGTGCCCGGGTAAGGTTTCCAATCATAAACTGGGTTAACGCCGAGTACGCACCGTTCAGAATAAAAATCGCGGCATGCTGCCGTGATGTGCTTTCACGGGCTATTTGCAGATATGCCTCCGCTTCATCAACGCGCGACTGCGCCAACATATGAAGACCGATAAAGAAGTACGCCTCGCATTCCTGCGGAACATTGTGATTTTGGAACCTGAGAAGAGAGTTTTTCGCGTCTTGTAGCCCCTCCTGGAAAGAATGCGTGGCGTAGTGATACCGGGCGTATTCGAGGTTTCGCTGCCCTTCAACCATATCGTTCCCCGTATCGGGCAGCTTTCTGAGCTCGACAATATCCAGAGCGGCCTCCCGGGAACTGCTTCCGATGACGCTCACTTTCAACCTGAGTATCTGCATTGTTACAGCCGCGGTGGGGTCTTTTCTCAAGAACGCGGCCTTTTCAAGCACTCCGGCGGCGGCGGCCAGGTCGGCCGACTCGATGAGGGATTCCACGTGATTTTGGACGAGCCCGGCAGACAACCCGGGCTCTCCGGCCGCCCTGAGCAGGTCCATCGCTGGGGAACTGATAAGAGCGGTGTCCTTTCGGTCGTCTGAGGTCAGAAACCCCGCGAGCTTGCGCAGTAACGGATCAATCTGCACACCGGCGATCTTCTGCAGGCAATCGACCGCAACCGCAGCGTCAATGGGATTATTGGCGATGCAGAGCTTCAAATTCCGCTCCGCCGTTCCGGCGGAACGGAGCGCTTCCGGATCTATATCGCACTGAGCGAGAAACTCGGCGAGTTGTTTTTCAGGCAGCACCAATTCCGCCTCGATCATCAACAGGAGGGCCTTCTGCGTCTCCGTGTCCAATGCTGAGAGCAAGGCGCAGAGCGGTTCCCGCAGCTCTTTGGCCGAAACATCGCGGCGTTTCGAGAGACAGTACAGATGATACAGCCTGGTGATCGATCCTCCGCCTGAATCGATAAACCGCATCCATAGCTCAGCAGCCGCATCATACTGAAGAGCGGTTTCCCCGGAAGGGAACGATGCAAGTTTGGATACCATCTCCTGTTTTCCGATTTTCGGGACCTCAAGGACCAGATGCGGAACCGGTCCGAGCTCCCGAGGGACTGCCTGGTCGTGTACAACAAAAATCGTGATAAGATTTGTCGTTTGCATGGTACGGACGGCTCTCAGACACGCTTCTTTTACAGACGGCGCGAGTTGTTCGTAACTCTCGCACAACCACGTGGGAGGAACTAGCTGTCCAGCCATCCATCGTTCGTAAGCCGTAAGCTGCAAGGCGATGATCTTGAAAATATCCACTCCAGCCCGGTCGCTCACCAACCGGCGATTACGGCCACCGGCTTCGTCGAGATGCATGCACACCTGTTGATCCCATAGTTGCCGTTCCGCGTTACGCAGGTATTCCGGTAACGGGCAGAATCCCATGGTCTCCACAACGCCCCGGGTCACCGGATAAGCGTCGCCAAACCTGGAATCACCGCCGCGGGTGGCGATCCAGGAGACATCGGTCCCTGAGAACATCACATCCAGGGCATATTCGACAGTCTGAATACCGCCGTCGCCGGGCTCCGCCAGCACAATCAGTGTTCGCTCGTCAATTTCCCCCAACCGCATCGATTCAAGCATGCGGGTCAGATCGGAGAGAAGCCCTTGACGTACGAGGAAATCGGCTGATTGCGGCCCCGACGCTTTGCCGGCGGATGCGGCCCCTAGAACCCTCCATGTTTCTCCCTGCTCGCCAGCGACCTCAAACAAGCCGTCAAGAATTCCAACCGCGTTGGCGGTTATCACAAGCTCACCGTCGTTAGCGCCATCAAACATCCTGCTCTTCAGCTCGCCAAGCAGTGAGCGTCCAAGGTTACCCTCCGCTTCGTCGATGAAAAGGAAGTAACCCTGCAAGCGCCTTGCGTATTCAGACATTTTCGTTTTCAGGTCCAGAACGGACGCGGCAAACTCTCTCTTTCTGCGATCGATCTCCGCGTTGCTCCCTTTGAACGCTGCCGTGCAAATCCAGGTGCCGTCGTCATCGAATACCAGTTCACACCCGGCGGCCCGGGCAAAATCGGCAACAGCATCAAGGGCGCTTTGCAGGACTTCTTTGCGAAGCTTGCTGAGTTGCCGATACGCAGGGAGATTGACGCACAGATAAATCATGCACAGGCGGCCTCACCCGCCAACTAATCGAATTTCAGTGCAGGCGGGGGCGTTCCGCCTTCCCACATCTGTTCATCTTCGACCGTTATGCTTCTGCCGTAGACATACTCGAATATAAATCTGAAATCCTCCGGCTTGATGTCCATGAACTGGATACCGTAATAACTCGACTTTGCGCCGCTGAGTTTTCGCATGACCCTGGCGCCTATCCTCATTGTCCTCTCTCCAAAACGCACACTGAGATCGATGTCGGCGTACAGTGCGAGCGTCTGGTCCAGTTCTTTCGAAGCGTTTGCGAACAAGATGCCTGAAGCGCTGATATCAATAATGTCGCCGCTGTAGCTATTACTCTGTCTCTCGTGCTCTTTGAAATATCCGTTCGCCTTGAGAGAGAATGCGAGTATCTTCGAAAACTGGTAGGTTTCATCAAGAAGATCGTGATCGAATACGGCCTCTGATCCCACTTTTTGCGCAAGATAGATTATGCCTACGGCGTACTCGTGGTAGATAATCGGGCAGTAGATCTCGGCCTTGATTCCCCTTTCCCGTTTCTCCGCGAGCAATTGGGGAAGCGCATCCTGGGACTCGCCGCTTTCTCCGGCTGCCCTCCCGGAACTCAACATCATCGCACGGGTGATAATGCGTCCTCCCATCTCATAGTCATTTTCAGGGAAACGGCCAAGGGTATTCGGTATGAAGAGAATCTTGCCGGTTTGCACAACCAGCCTCTCTTCAAAGTTTTGGGGTTTCCGTTCCCTGAACATGGTCACCGTGTTAATGTCCACTTTCCGCTTGACTCTCTCCCGGAAAACATCGATGAGCGATTCCAGATCAGAAGGATCGTATTCATCCGAGTATTCGAGCGGCTCGGCAGCGGAATTGTACTCTTCGGTTTTGGGAAAGGCCAGCTCAATCTTCGCTTCCTGTATTTCAAAAGAGATCACGACGTCCGCAGGAGGCGAAACGCGTTCATACTTGCGCATAAGGTTCTTGTGCACGCTGGAGGGAAAATCCGCTTTGAGATCTTCCTCCTGAAAGCTCCTCACAACCGTCTCAAAGGTCATGACGTGGCCAAAGTACGAGAAATAAGCGCGTATCTTGACGCCCGGCCGAAAGAGGTCGGCAAGCGGCTCGTCGGATCCGATTACAACGTACTCTTCATCAACCGACTTCAGCCGGCCGAAAGCCCGCGCCTTTCTGCCCGAAAGCCGCAGCGGTATTGCATTATCACATACGGAATTCAGAATGAATTCTTTTTCGATTCTGCTTACTGTTGTCCCCATAGCGCGTACTTCCTCAAAAACTGTCGAGCCGCTTAAGGCAGCGTCGTCATCCGGTACACCGACGGCTCGTAGGGCTCCTGCCGCAATTCCGGAGCTTCCGATAGGTCCTCCAAATCGAGTTGAAGATCACTCACCAGCCATACATCGCCGGATTTCTCGAGATAAATCTCCCCAAATGCTATCCCCGGGTCACCTGTCAGTCTTATGTTCGCCCGCGCCATTCCGGCCGCGTATACATCGACTGTTCCCACTCTTACTTCTGTGGGAAGATTTCCCCGTTCGAGATGAAAACCGAGCGACCGCTGCGCCTGATCCTTCCAATTTGGATGAATGTCGGTAACCGGAACCGCCGCGGCTTCGAGGCCTTTCTGGAAGGATCTTATGCGCGCGAGAATTGCACGGATATTTTCATCATCACTGTAGCCCTGCAGCTGTCCAATTTCAAAGTCTTCAGGGTCGTACACGCCGCCTCCGCGGAGGCTCAAGATCTGATCGCGCTGCATGACGGGGCGGGACTCACGCACCACCCGTTGGGCCGGAGGCTCCGGCGCTTGCTGTTCTCTTCTGGGAGCTAACGTAATCGTGCGATCCTGAACCGGTGCTTCGTCCGCCACGGCCGGCTCTGCCTCCGTGACCGCAGCCGCCTGCCCGGCCTCTTTCCTGGAAGAACAGCCGGAAAGGACAAATAGACACGCCGCGAATAGCAGGCAGAATAATCTCATTTATCTGTTTCTATCAAAACTTGGCGTATGGTGTCAAAGGGCATGATAGACGAGTGCCGCCAAACACGGTACATTCACCACAAAGATGAATGAGAGAGGAAAAATACGGGATTATCTCGCCTACGAGTTCACCGAGCCGATTCGTGATCCACTATGGAATCATATCTATCTGACACCCGGTTTGAAAGAGATAGCGGCAACACAGGCCTTCCAGAAACTGGCAGGCATAAAACAGCTCGGGCCGACTTATATGGTGTATCCGGGCGCGACGCACACCCGATTGAACCACTCCCTGGGGGTGTTTTCTCTCTCGCGCAGGGTGATTCAGGCGCTTGTCTCTTTCGATTCCGTCTGCACCCTTACAGCCGAAGGCGTCAGGTCTTTTCTCTGCGCGGCGATGCTCCACGACCTTGGACATTTCCCCTACGCCCATTCGCTCAAGGAACTCCCGCTTGCGTCTCATGAACGCCTGACCGCGTGGATTGTACGTGATGCTCCGCTTGCCGGTGTGATCAAGGAAGCAATGCATGCCGATCCGGAGGTAGTTGCCGCAATAGTCGACACCGGTGTGGATGCCGGCGGCTCGGCGGAGATTGCGATTTACCGGAAGATACTCTCCGGTGTTCTCGATCCCGATAAGCTCGATTACCTGTCACGGGACGCTTATTTCTGCGGCGTGCCCTACGGTGTGCAGGATATCGATTTCATCATCAGTAAGCTTCGCTACCACGAGCCCGAGGGGCTGGTATTGGACGAACAGGGGCTGCATGCCGTTGAAAACGTACTCTTCTCGAAATACCTGATGTACCGGTCCGTTTACTGGCACAAAGCCGTAAGAATCGCCACGGCGATGATAAAAAAATCGATATTTCTTGGGATGCGCGACGGCATCATCGGACCTTCCGCTCTGTACGGTCTGGATGACAATGATTTCTTCTCAAAGTTCGGGTCAGACACCTACAAGTATTCCGGTCTCGTAAAAGCGGTTAACACAAGGCAACTCTACAAAACGGTCGCCGAGGCGCCCTTTGTAGCCGGCAACCCGTCGCATGAACGGCTTCTTGATCTCGATGCGAGGTCGGAGCTTGAGGGCGAAATCTGCGGGGAAATCAACACCGATGCCACCGGCGTGATAATCGACATACCTGAAAAAATATCCTTTGAAGTGGAATTACAGATCGAGCGGGCTGGAGATCTTGTACCCTTTGTCAAAGCGGGGACAGTCTTTTCGAAGGACGTCATCGGTGGATTTGCCGGAACGTTGCGGAAGATCCGGCTGATGGTGCACCCTGACCTTGCGGTAGAATCCCGGTCGTACGGAGACATATTCCGTTGGATCAACTGAAGTCTATACTGGACGGACGGATACCGCCGGGGCTGTTTCGCGTGGTGAAGAAGGTCGGCGCGGGGATCCACCGGTTTTCGATGATCACGCCGGATGAACCTGTCCTTGTCGGCGTTTCCGGCGGAAAGGATTCCGGTTTTCTATCACTTGCCCTGGCCATACGCATGAGATGGCTCCCGGAGGGAAACCCGCTTACGGCGGCTTTGATCGAATGGAAGGAGTACCCGCTGAGTGAACTGGACCGGGAAACACTCTCTCAGTATTTCGAGATCCTCGGCGTCCGGCTCGAAATACTCCGCGCGACCATGCAGCCGCCCTCCTTCAAGGGTAAGTTCGACTGCTACCTCTGTGCGAGAAACCGGAAACGGATTCTCTTTGATTTCGCCCGGAGCAACGGTATCACGACCGTCGCTCTCGGGCACAATATGGACGATTTCATCGAGACCACCCTCATCAATATGGCGATGCGCGGCCAATTTGCGACGATGATGCCGGTACAGGAGTTTTTCGGTGGAAAGCTGCGTATCGTGCGGCCCCTGTGCCTTGTAAAGGAACACACGATAGAAAGACTCTGCTCGGAGTTCCATATTCCGGTCTCTCAGATCGATTGCCCGCGCAGGCAGAAGAATGTTCGCTCTCAGTTCAAGCCGATAGTGAGACAACTCGTTCACCTGAACAAGCACGCCCGTGAGCATATCTTCAACTCCTGCATGAATATCTCGCGGGAGTATCTTCCGGTGGAACAGTCTCCGGACATCCGCAGTGTTACCCCCGACACTTGAACAATGAATGTAAATTGGCTTAGATTGCAGACAGGCCCGGAAGCGGGCAATCACGAAAGGCGGGAGGGAGATGAAATACTCGAAGCTGATGAAAGAGCGGATCCGCCGGGTGCGTATCCTGTTCAAGGAACTCGGCTACGATCTGGTTGAAGGCGAGAAAAGCGAGGAGACGTTTTCCGCGGCTTTTGAAAACGAGGACGGTTTCCAGGGCGGATTCTTCATAGACAGCGACAACCGATTTCTGGAGTTCGCATTTACATTCACTTTTTCTGAAGAACTCGGCCTCTACATCCAGGAAAAACTCGAGGAGATGCTACGAATCTGTTACGAGTTCGGCTGCTATATGAACCTTCAAAAGACAGAAGACGAGATCGAGTTTTCACTTTACTCAAAACTGTACTACAGCGGCCTCAACTACTACGTCCTCAAGGAGACGCTCCGTGATTTTCAAGGTTGCATAGAGTCGTTAAAAACCCTCGTAGATATCACCGCAGATGAACGAGAAGACGGGGATTAGGTTGCCCGCGGAATCCCGCCGGGCATATCGCCGGCCTCAATAATACTCGGACATGATACTGTAATCGTGCAGCCGTCCGACTGCCTGCTGTTCGACGAAATCAACCGCCTTTTCAAGCACCGACTCGCCGTAGGAACGCGAATTGGATACCAGCGCCGCACCGAGCTGTGCGTAGGTGATCGAGTTCTGCAGATCCACTTCAGACACGCTCAGCTTGTACTTTTTTATCAGCCTGTCCTTGAGAGACCGGATGACTCTCCGCTTGTCCTTCAGCGAATATGATTCGGGGATTTCTATAATGAATTTGAGCATCGAGACAACCATAAGAGATCGGTCCTTACTCGCCGTCGAGAAGGCCTTTCACGTCGTCAAAGTCAAGCAGTGACGAACGGGCCTCTGTGGTGCCCCTGCTTCTGTCTTTCATCGGCAAGAAGACCCTGTTATACGCGTCCGCAAGGCGGTAGACATCGTCATCTTCGTACCTCCCGGGTATCCTGACTTCCAGATTGTACGAATCGTCCTCTATCCCCTTCCTCATGACCTGAATAGGGTCCGTGACCGTGAGGGCAAAATGTGGACTGTAATAGATGAGCAGAAAGAGAACAAACACGACGATAATCACAAAAAATATGAGGTTATCCTTGGATTGAATTGCACCAAGGGTGCGCATATCGAAGAAAAAATCGTACCCCTCCCGGGGAATATACTGGTAATCCGACGGTCCGAAAAGTTCTGTGTAGTATCTGTTATCAAACCGAGAAAAGAGCGTTGTGCCGTCTCTCTTTACAAGCAGGAGGTCGCTGGAATCTGTCATTTCTGCAAGCCAATTCCTCGCTTCCCGAGATTCCGCGGGCATCTCGGAAACGATACGTTCCACCGTTTGGCTGTGCCTGTCTGCTATAACCTGGTCAACGCTCGGAAGGCCGAGCATGCTCACAACCAGAGACCCGCCGAAGAGCAACATGACAAAAAGGCTCACCGTCATGGCGGTGATTTTGGCCACGTGCCGCTGCGCCATTATCGAGTTGGTGTATTTTATCTGCTTGAACAGCTTGAGGACTCTCAAGAGTCTCAATATCCGGGCTATCCTCACCGCCTTTACCACTTTGAGGACGTTGAGCATACCGCCCAAGGCGAAGACCGCAGCGCCGCCCGTCAGGAGCGCAAGGACCGCCGGGCCGGAGCTCAGCAGCAACAGCGGGATAGACGCTAAAAGATCGACCCATCCCCTTTCCGCAAAGAAATACCTCGCGCTCCTGCCGTTGTACACCGAAGTGTACAGCCGGGCAAGAAACTCACCGGTAAAAAAAAGATCGAAGAAAAAACCCGTGAAAAGCAGTATCTTGCGGATATTCCAGGACCACCCGATAAGAACAGCGAAGTCCTCAAGGAAGGTTTGTGCAAGAACGAGGAGAATCGCCGCTATTACAATAGATTCCAGTACCGATTTCGTACGGTTTCTCATAATTGTTTTCCTACCAGCCGTTTTCCGCCGCTATTTTATAGAACTCATCGAGCAATTTGACATCGTATCCGTAAAATTTGTAGTTGCGGCGTGCTACATTAAGCCAGCTTTTTTCCGCAGTATCCGCGCCTCGGTCGATTTCCATGTTGGGCCGGTAATTCTTGCATAGGCCGGACAAAACCGCCGCTATCCGGGATGTCGCATCCATTGAGCGGTGTTCCTGAAAAGAGCCGTTGGCGAATAAACCGCTCCGGATGACCTGCTCAGGTAAGAACGCCAGCTTTTCCTTGATCACTGCTACCGCTTTCTCGATAAACTGGAGTTGGAGGGTGCCGTTCCCGCCCGTACCGGATGACTGACGATTTGGCGCCGTGAGCAGTAGTATCGCCGGTTTCAGGAACAGAGAGACCGCAATGTAGTTCTTGATGTGCTCCTTCCCCATTTTCAGCCGCTGCACTTTTGTAAGCTCGAAGTGGACGTATTCGTTCCTGTCGAAAGCCTCGTCGATGTAACGATCCACAAAATGGAACTTTGCGGCGTTGTATGCCCCTGAGAGTTCACGCCTCGCCTCACGGTGTTCATGTATCGAGGCGACAAAACTGTAAAATTTCTCTTTCACTTTGTCCTGTGAAAGCGCCTGTTCCCGCAAAAACTGAATGAAGGAAAAATCAAGCCCGTCGCGGATCAATCCTTCGATTTCGGGCATCAGTTGATTATCTACCTCGTTGTGCAGGGCTTGCGTGAGAAGTCCCGAGATCTGCTCCCAGTTCATACCCGGGAAAAACGAAGCGGAAGAAAGCGTGGCATGGAGTTGCCTGGAGTTCACGAAAAGGAATTGCAGGATCTGCTCCTCACGAAGAAGTGGTGTAAGATTCTTCAATGAAGGGTTCTGGAGAAGCCGTTTTACGAACAGAGACGCTTTGTCTTGATCAGCATTCATTTTCTCAGAATTTCGGCATTATCCGCGATTTACATGAACCGGCAAATTTAAAATAATGCCGATGTTAGGAAAAGGCGGTAACAACAGGATTGAGACGGCAACAAAAGGCAAAAATCTTGGCGGCTCTATCACTGTTGGCCTTGGCTCCCGCGGTTATCTTGAGCGGCCAGTACCTCACGGACGAAGAGGAGGCGCCGGAGGCGCTGCTCGATGTCCAATTGGGAAGTGCAGAAGTGGAACTTTTCGTCGACGGGTCATGGGAAGCGACCGTCGGCGGCTCGGTGGGATTCGGCTTTCGCAGAGATACGTCCCCCTTCATCGCGCGGTATCCCGGTATGTTCCAGGGCCGGCCTTTCAGCCAGGAACCGGACCTCCTCCTGTCGCTCTGGATCGAACAGCGCTACTTCTTTGAAACTTCGATCCTGGCGGGGTACGATCTGAACTCGCTCCGGCTCGGCTACGTGAATCCGGAGGACGGTTTCTTGAGACAGGTGATTCTCGGCACGCCTGCTCCGCCGGTACACTCATACGGCGACATGCTTTTCTCCGAGGGCGGCAAAGGCTCCTTTGGTATCAGCGTAGAGACGGCAACCGAGTCAAGCCGCCATGACGCGGTTCTTCGCATTGAGGATTTCGGTCTCAAATCCAAACGGTATATCGGCTCGAAGGAAGTTGTGGAAACGGCGATTGCCCTCGACGGCTACATCCGTGGAAGGTTTTTCGTGCTTCCCGATGATGACGTCGATTTTATCGAGGTATACGTTGAGAGAGAGCCGGATAC